>NZ_JAYGHV010000017.1:0-26934 GCF_034932145.1 Spirulina sp. 06S082
TTGATATTAGCGATCGCAAGCGGGCAGAAGAAGCCTTACATATCAGCGAACGGCGACTCGATGGCATCCTCACCTCCATAGAAGATGTCGTTTGGTCCGCCGTCCTCCTTGAAAACGCAGAAACCGCAGCCGAAGGTATTTTACTCATTTACCTCAATCAAGCCGCCGAAACGATTTACGGTCGCCCTGTCAGCGAATTTTTTCAAAATCCCAATCTCTGGTTTGATATCGTTCACCTCGAAGATCGGGCGCGAGTCAAACGCCAGATGCAAGTGTTAATGGGAACCGGAGTTGCAGAAATCGAATACCGCATCCTCCGACCCCAGGGAGATATGCGCTGGCTCTACTGTCGCAGTCGTTTAGTCCATGATGAAGATGGGAAACCCAGCCGCATTGATGGCATTAGTAGCGATATCACCGATCGCAAGCAAGCCGAGGAGAAATTGCGCCACAGTGCCTTTTACGACTCCCTCACAGACTTACCCAACCGCGCCTCATTTATCGATCGCCTCTGGCATACCATGCGTCGCGCCAACCGTCGGGGGGGATATTTATTTGCCGTTCTCTTCCTCGACCTCGACTGGTTTAAAGTCATTAACGACAGCTTGGGGCATAGCCTCGGCGATCGCCTCTTAATCCAACTATCTCGGCGTTTAGAAAGTTGCTTGCGTCCCAGCGATACCTTAGCCCGACTGGGGGGAGACGAATTTACCATTCTCCTCGAAGAACTCCAGGATCCCCAAGCCGCTATTGAGATTACCGAAATGATTCTTGATAGTTTGCGATCGCCCTTCGATCTCGACGGTCACGAAGTTTTTACCAACACCAGTATCGGCGTTGCTTTCTCGCGAGTGCAATGCAGAGAAAAGGGGACATCTTCTTGTTCTGCCATTATTTACGATCGCCCCGAAGATTTTCTGCGGGATGCCGATACCGCCATGTATCGCGCCAAAGCCCTCGGTAAAGGGCGCTATGCCATCTTCGACAGCAATATGCACGCCTCTGCCCTCGCCCGTTTAAAACTGGAAACCCACCTGCGGCGATCGCTAGAACGACAAGAATTATTTGTTTGCTATCAACCCATTATCTCCCTCAAAACCGGAAAATTAACCGGATTTGAAGCACTAATGCGCTGGCAACATCCCGAAAAAGGATTAATTTCCCCAGTCAAATTTATTCCCATCGCCGAAGAAACCGGAGAGATCGTTGCCATTGGTGCTTGGATTTTACAAGAAGCAACCCGACAACTTCAGCTTTGGCACGAGCAATTTCCCTATTATTCATCTTTAACCATGAATATTAATCTTTCTGGCAAACAAATTCGCGAATCTGATTTCATCAAAACCATTGACCGGACCTTGGTGCAAACGGGGCTAAAGGGAACATCCCTGAAATTAGAAATTACCGAAAGTGTCTTAATGGATAACGTTGAGGCTGCCACGCAAATGCTTTTAGCCCTGCGCGATCGCGATATTCAACTCTGTATTGATGACTTTGGTACCGGTTATTCTTCCTTAAGTTATCTGCATCGTTTTCCCGTTAATACCTTGAAAATCGATCGCTCTTTTGTCAAGCGGATGAAACCCAATGGCAAAAATTTAGAAATCGTCCAGGCGATCGTCTCTCTCTCCCGTGCCTTGGGCATGGATGTCGTCGCAGAAGGCATTGAAACCGAAGCACAATTAATACAACTCAAAGATTTAGGCTGCGAATTCGGTCAAGGCTATTTATTCTTTCATCCTCTCACTAAAGATGAGGTTGAAGACGTTTTGAAGAAAGGTTAAGGGGTAAATCATTAATTTCTCTCTTCTCTTGCCTCTTGATAATTGTCTTCTCCCCCTTGATAATTGAGGTTGGGGGAAGGAACAAGCGAATTGCCCCTCTCCGAACTGTCGATCGCTGATAACTTATAACGGAATATATGCCTTTATCGAGACGCGCTAGTGGAATTTTGCTGCATCCTACCTCACTCCCCGGTCGTTTTGGGATTGGGGACTTAGGACAAGAAGCCTATCGTTTTATCGATTTCTTAGTCGAAAGCGGGCAGCAGGTGTGGCAAATCTTACCCATCGGACCGACGGGATACGGAAACTCTCCCTATCTTTCCTATTCTGCCCTGGCCGGAAATCCGCTTTTAATTAATTTGGAATGGCTTGAGTCTGAGGGACTGTTAAGCGCGACGGATTTGGCAAATTTACCTGAGTTTAAGGGCGATCGCGTTGATTACGATCGCGTTATTGCCAGCAAAATGCCCCTGTTAAGAAAAGCCAGTCAAAATTTCTTCACCCTCGCAACTTCAGAAAAAGTACAAGCCTTTGAAATCTTTTGTCAAAAACAGGCTTATTGGTTGAACGACTATGCCTTATTTATGGCAATTAAGGAAGAATTCCAAGGGAAAAGTTGGTATCAATGGGACAAAAAACTCGCGAAACGCGATCGCGATACCCTGGCCACCTATCGGGAACAATTGCAGCCGGAAATCTTTTTCCATCAATATGTACAATCGGAATTTTTCCGGCAATGGTCTACTTTGAAGGAATATGCGAATCAAAATGGCGTGGAAATTTTTGGGGATATTCCCATTTATGTTGCCCATGATAGTGCCGATGTTTGGGCAAATCCAGAGATTTTTCGTTTGGATGAGGAAACAGGAGAAGCGGAATTAATGGCTGGGGTTCCACCGGATTATTTCAGCGAAACGGGACAACTCTGGGGCAATCCTGTTTATAACTGGAAGGTATTAGAAGAAACTAAGTTTAAATGGTGGGTTAAGCGTATTGAGGGAATGCTGAATTATGTCGATCTGATGCGAATCGACCATTTTCGCGGCTTTGAGGCTTATTGGGCAGTACCCCAAGGGGAAAAGGTTGCCACGAATGGGGAATGGCTGAAGGCCTCCGGACGAGAATTTTTCACGATTCTGAAGGAAGATTTAGGAGAGTTACCCATTGTGGCAGAGGATTTGGGTGTCATTACTCCAGGAGTGGAAGAATTGCGCGATCGCTTTGAGTTTCCTGGAATGAAAATCCTCCATTTTGCTTTTGATTCGGGAACGGATAATGGGTTCTTACCTTTTAATTATCCCCATAATTGTGTTGTTTATACGGGAACTCACGATAATAATACAACGGTAGGTTGGTTTGAGGTGCGATCGCCGGAAGAAAAGCAGCGTGTTTGGGACTATTTGGGGGGAGAAGCAACGGAGGAGATTCACTGGGCTATGATTCGTTTAACTTTATCTTCTGTTGCTAAATTAGCCATTATTCCCCTTCAAGACCTCTTGGGATTGAATGAAGAAGAAGGACGCATGAATCTTCCTGGCCGTGCCGAAGGAAATTGGGATTGGCGCTATAATCCCCAACAATTGACCTCCGAAATTGGCGATCGCCTTGCTAAGTTAACTGAAGTGTACGGTCGCAGCCCAGAACAAAAGGAAGAAGAAGAATACTAAAACTAAAAGGAGAAAGATTATCCTTTCTCCTTTTGTACTTACTAAAGTTTTCACGCTCACTAAAATACTTTAACTTAAACGTTGGCGCAATTCTCGAATCGCTGTCCCGGTGCCGCGATCGCCAGCAGTTTCAAAGACAGAAATGGCGATCGCGTCTAGGAGTTGCGCGATCGCATTTCAGGGATGGAGAGATGCGATCGCATATAGTAAAAATATTAGTTCACAAGCGATCGCTACTATGCCATTAAAAGTTACTACCATTCAAGCCCCCGACGGAGAGAAAATCTATATCCAATATGATGAATTCGACAGTGATGAATTACAGGCTGTGGGTGCATCGGATATTTTGGATGATATTCAAGCGCGTACCGATCGCTTAAAATCAGTTATATCGAGTACAGTGAAGGGCTATTCGCAAACGATTCTCTCAAGTATTAAGGATGCCAGCGAGGAGCTTAAACCAAGTAAGATCACGTTAGAATTCGGGTTACAATTGGGGGGCGAAACGGGGATTCCTTTGGTGACGAAGGGGACTGCTCAGGCAAATGTTGCAGTGACGATTGAATGGGATTTGAGCGATAACACTTGAGATAGCTTGAGGTTAGCTGATGGCTTACTATAGCATCGATCGCTGTCGAGAGTCGATGGTGAGGATTTTGAAGGGCGATCCCTCCGAAACATTGCCCGATCGCGCATCGACTGCGGGATCGGGGTTTATCATTCGCGATGACGGGTATTTAATTACCTGTCATCACGTTGTTTATCAGTTGGAATGTCTTTGGGTTGAATATCAAGATAAACCGTATAAGGCGAAATGGTGTGAGGAATATTCGGATCCAGATGTTGATATTGCGATTCTGAAAATTGAGATTCAACAGGCGATCGCTGTTCCGATTATCAATCCCTCGCAGTTAGAGACAAGCGTTACAATTTATGGGTTTCCCGATAAGAAATACTTTTCTGGAGGCTATCCGGTATCAGGACAAGATATTCAACTCAGTACAACATTAGATGTATTGGAAACTTATCAAAATAAGACAGTGACAGGCGATCGCGCTTGGAATATTTTACCTCAACCGACTGCGAAGTTTCTTTCTCACAAAATTGATACAAAGGTAGAACCGGGAACGAGTGGAGGGGCTGTAATTGCTGAAGATTTGGGCGGTATTGTGGGGATTATTCAATGCAGTAATAAAAATGGCGATCGTCAAACTTACTGCATCCGTTGGGACAATATTACGAGGCAGTTGGAGCAACTGAATTTAGAGCCGAAGCAGCAAGTTATCCGTCAGTTTTTAGAGGAGATTGAGGAGAAAGTTAAATATTTGCGCTTGTTTCACGTTCCCCAAGAAAGAATTTTATTGCAAGAGCAGTATATTGAGATTCAGGTGACGCTAGAACGGAAGTTTAGGCATGAGTTTGAAACGATGCGAGGTTATGCGGAATCCGAGATAGATAATCAACGGATTTATGCGTTAAAAGGGATGGGACAGGAAAAAGAAAGAACGCAGGTTAATTGGCAGGAAGCGAGAAAAGAACATCAAAGAATGGTCGTGCTTGCAGATCCGGGGATGGGAAAGTCTACTTTATTAAAACAGGAAGCATTGACGGTTATTTCTCGCGCAAAGGAGCAGTTAGAGGGCAATGAGAAAACAGAAAAAATTATCATTCCGCTATTATTTCGCCTATCGAAGTTAGCGGAGAGCAAAAAAACAATTCTGGAGCGCATTTTTGAGTTATTGAAAGAAGAATATGGGGAACAGTGGGACAGGTGGAATCGGCAAGTTAGTTTTGAATCGTTGTTGCGGGAGAAGTTAAAAGCGGGGACTTGTTTGCTGTTATTGGATGCTTTGGATGAAGTGCCGAAGGAGCAGCGTTTGGGGTTAAAGGAACGGTTAAATCGGTTTGCGAAACAGTATCCTTGTGCGATTATTTTAACTTCGCGGATTGTGGGTTATGATGGTTCTTTTGTCAATAGTGGGAAGGATGTGGAAATCGTTCCCTTTGGACAAGAAAAGACGAGTCAATATATCGAATATTGGTTTAAAAATGCTGAGGGATATTTGCAGGATGAAACGGTTTCGGCGGAGGGTTTGATGGCGGAGTTGGAGCAAAAGCCGCAAATTCAAGGATTAGTGCAGAATCCTTTATTGTTGTCGTTATTATGCAGTTTATATCAAACGCAAGGATTGATTCTTCCGGCACGTCGCACGCAAGTCTATCAGCAAGCGGTGAATTATATATTGAAGAATTGGAGTCGGGAGAATGAACGAAAGTTACAGAAAAAGGGTTGGATATTGGCAAAAATTGAGTTATTGGAGTTTTTGGCATATCGCATCAGTTGTCAAAATAAGGAGGTTTTTCAGTTGGAAGATGTGCGGGAAAGTTTGCGGGAATATCTGGAAGATGGGAAAGCGATCGATTTTCAAAAAGTGACACCTGCCGATTTATTGGAGGAGTTGACGGAGGAGGATGGCATCATTCAAAAGTTATCGAGAGATGGGAATGAATATTTATTTCTCCATCGGACTTTTCAGGAATATTTAACGGCGGCTTATTTGAAAAGTGAAATTGCTAAGAATCAAAAACAAGGTATTGCTTTAGTTAAAGAACATCTCTGGGAATATGATTGGCACGAGACGATTAGTTTAGTAGCGGGTTTACTAGAAGATCCGATCCCGCTTTTACAGTCAATTCTCCGAGAAAAAGATGATATTTTTAAAACACTATTGTTATTAGCAGGATCGTGTATTGTTGAATGTAAAAATATCTCTCATCCCCTAATCGATAAAATCATCGCTCGAATCGTTCGATTTTGGCGCTCTTATCCTGATGCTGAATTTATTGAATCGGTTTTGATTTCTTTGGGAAAAATAGAGCATTTACAAGTCATTGAACTTTTAATTGCCGCTCTCAATCACTCGGATGAGTATGTTAGAAGGAGTGCAGCCGATGTGTTAGGAAAAATGGGCAATGAGAGAGCAGTAGAGCCTTTAATTGCCGCTCTCAATGACTCGGATGGGTCTGTTAGAATGATTGCAGCCTATGCGTTAGAGGATATGGATAATCCAGAGATTTTGGAGAAATTAATCCAAAATTGGCAAATCGATATCTATCGACGCGATATTTTTCCTCTTGCTCGACGATTCGCCGTGCGCTACAGTCGGAATAACTACCCTTTTATTCCCGTTTATCCGCAGTTCGTTCGTTTTTCTTATTCTCCTCTCCTCGCCTTCACCCATCGTCAATTCCAACGCTTCAAGCGGTTTTTAAAAACTTGAAAGCCCGATCGCACCCCGAATACAATTAAGGCTCAATCTTTGGTAAACTATCGGGACAATCTCAAGGAACAGAAGGAAGCAAGCAGACAACCTCTGCTCAATGGTCGCCACATTCAAAGTCTAATGAAATCCTCTTTTTCCGCATCCCCTCCCCAAGCCCGTCAAACAAAAGAACAATTTGCCCATCCTGAAGATTATCTTTCTTTTGAATTGGGCAAAGCAGTACAGGAGTTGCCCCCACTCTATAGTCGTTTGTTGGCGGGAACCATTAGCCTGTTGGTTTTTAGCGCGATCGCCTGGGCGCATTACAGCAAAATTGATGAGGTGGCTGTTTCCCAAGGAGAACTTATTGCCTCGGTTCACGTCCGTCCGGTACGTTCCCTCAAAGAAGGAATAATTAGTGAGGTCAAGGTCAAGGAAGGAGATAAAGTCAAGAAAGGATCGGTATTAATTCAACGGGATTCTGTCCTTCCCCAAGCCGATATCGATCGCCTGACTAATTCTATGAAATTAATCGAGCAGGATATTGCTCGCTTAAGTGCGGAATCGCAAGGTAATGTCACAAGCGGCACCCCTCTACAAGACCGTTTAAGCCTTGCTCGTTTGCAAGATTTTGAGAGCCGTCGCGTGACCGCCATTGCCCAAGCTAAACGCCAGCAAGCGGCGATCGAAAGTGCTAAAGTTCGTCAAGTACGCTTGCAAGAAAATTTGGTCAATGCTCAAGAGAATTTAGTTAATGCAAAAGTGAGTTGGGAAAATAGTCAAAAACTGATCGCACAAAGTCAAGAACGCTTACAGTTAGCACAAGAACGAGTTTCTTCTTTAGCAATCCTTGCAGAACAAGGAATTATCCCTCGTTTGGACTATCTCGAGGCTCGCGAACGAGTTGCAAGAGCAGAAGCCGAAGTGACTCAAGCGCAAAATGAACTCACTCAAGCCAGCGATCGCATTACCGACGCGAAAAATAAAGCAGATTCCTTGGTTAAAGATATTGAAGGCCAAGAACAGGAAATCCGACAAACAGAACAGGCTTATCGTGCGGCGATCGGTCAAGCGCAACGCTTGGGAGCCGAACGACAAAGTGAAATTTTGACGCAACTCAACCAACGAAAGGAGGAATTAACTGCGGCCAAAGGTCAATTGGAAAAAGTTAAAAAAGAGCGCACGGGGGAGACGATTATTGCCCCTGCTGCGGGAACGGTTTACAATCTCAAAGCTACTTTGGGTCCAGTCCAAACAGGAGAGGAATTACTATCCATTGTTTCGCAAGATGAAAACTTGTTTTTAGAAGCAAAGGTATTAAATCGGGATATTGGTTTTATTGCTCCCGGTATGAAAGTTAAAGTTAAGATGGCAACATTTCCTTTTCAGGAATTTGGTACAGTTGATGGCGAAGTTGTTAATATAAGTCCGAATGCTATTACTGACGAACAGTTAGGATTAGTGTTTCCTACACGGATAGATTTGTTTCAATATTCCAAAATGGTGCGAGGACAAGAGGTAGTTTTTACCCCTGGGATGGCAGCAACTGCGGAAATTGTCACGCGAAAAAAATCCATTTTGACTTTTTTAATCGAACCGATTACTCGCCGTTTTAATCAAGCCTTTTCTGTCAGATAGTTAGGAGTTGATAGTTGATAGTTGAGAGTTGATAGTTGATAGCGGGGAAAAGATAATTGGTAATTGGTATTAGTATTCTTTTTATGTTCTTTTTAAAGCAAGGGTTTTAGTACCTTCCAAGCCTCGATCGCCCTGCCTTGTAAGAGGGCTGCAATGCCATATAAGCCCTGAAACTCGGGGATATCGGGTCGCAGTTTGAGGGCAGGTTTTAAGGCTGTCTCAGCCGCTTTTGGATGCCATTGGTAGAGATGAATAAAGGCGAGATAAGCATGAACAAATGGGTTGTTAGCATCAAGACGGGAAGCCATTTGCATTGCTTCTAAAGTTCCGGAAGCATCTTCTTGTAATGCTCGCGCTAAAGCTAATCCATAGGTTAAATTTAATGGTGTGGGAAAAGGACAATTCGAGAGGGAAGAACAGGTATTTGTTTCTATTTTTTCCTGTAAACGATATTCTAATGTTTTCTCTGCTTGGACTAAATAATCTTGCTGGGGATCGTATTGATTGAAACGCCCTATTTGCTCGAAAATTGGCTCTAATCCTTCAATTCCTTTCGGTAATTCTAAGGCTAAAGTTCGCAATTGAGTCACAAAATCTAATTCGGGTGCGGGAGAAGGGGTTGCATTAGGATTAATGGTTAGGGTAATGGGAGGGACGGAAATGGGATAAGTTTCTCTTGTTTTTGGGTTTAAATAAATCGCTTCAAGGGTATAATTTTGGGGAATAATTGACTCGGGGGGAAGCATGGCTGTGCGTTCGATGACGCGAAAAGAATCGAATTGTTTGTCTTTGGGTTGAGGGTATAATAGCCCCATACCAATACCGCGATCGTGCAGCCAAAAGGAATTATTTTCTCCTGTTACAGGTCGCCATTTTAAGAGTAGCAAACCATTTTGGAGATCCTGCCAATATCCTGACCATTCATAGGTGACGGGAATGGGAATTCCTGGGGGGGTTTCAGCAGGGAGTAAGATGCGATCGAGTTGCACTTTTTGGCTGGAAGAGGCGATCGCTTCTATCGTAACGGGAGGATTTTTGCGATGATAAAGAGATAGAGTTTCCTTATTGGGGAGTTTCCATTGTTTTTGCAGTTTAAAATCTGGGTTTTCCGGTAGACTTTTTGCTAAAGCAAGTTGAGTCTCTTTTGTTAAACCATTATCTCCAGTTTGGGTCACAAACCAATTAAGAGATCGCGCATCTTGTGCAAGTTGTTCTTCTCTCGATCCGGTTTCTCGACTATAGACTTGAAAATCAGCCAAAGCACCGAAATAATTAATGGTATTATGATTGATACTTTCGGTACTGGTAATCGTTCCTACTGTTGCTTTGAGATAGGGTTCTACTGCGGTAATTTCGGCAATAATTTGCGAATTTGGATAGCGATCGCCTAAATAAGTTTGCAAGGGAGGACTGGGACTTAATAAGTTAGCAATGGGAGTCATTCCTGGAATAGGAAATATTTTTACTAACATTAAAATAAAGGCTAATCCAATAGTAACTTGGCGCATAAATTGCCATTTTCCTTGCCATAAAGTTAAGCAATAACCTAGAAAAACAGCAACTATCGGTAAAGCAGGCATAATAAAGCGAGGGTCTTTATTATAAATTGCCGAACAAATTAAATAAGACCCGAAAAAATAAAGCGCTAACCATGCAATAGAGGCGATCGGTAATCGATAATTCTTCAGAGAAGAGCGTTTTAAGAGTTTTTTACAAAGATATAAGAGTAAGCCAACAAGTGGAAAAATAATCAGAACCCAAGATAGCGATCGCGGCATCAAATCCCAATAATACAGCCATGCTTTTAAGGTATTAAGTGCCGGATCTCCTTCACTCGATGCTGGGATAGCATTGGCATTTTGAGAGGTACTAAATAGATAGATAAAATTCGTTCGATACCAAGTTCCCCAAAGGAGTGTAGAGATGAAAAAACTACTTATTAATTGAACAAGTTTCTCCCATTTTCTTTGCCATAAATAGCGAACTGCCAAATATAAGACAGGAAAAAAAAGAAAAAAGAGAACATTTTGTTTAGTCATCAGTCCTAGACCCAAACAAAGTCCTAAAATAAGCGTCCATAACCAACTCTTTTGGCGGGATTTTTGTTGACTCCAAAGGGTTAAACAGCAAAAACAAGCAACAGTAAAAGCCGTAACAGGAATATCGAGAAGATATTGCAAGCGCCAGCGATAAAGTTCTGGCATAACAACACAAAAAGCGGCGGCATAAATTCCCGTTAACGGATTAAATAAATGTTTACCTAAATAATAAACTGAGAGGAGAATAATACCATTATAAAGTAAATTGACGAGTAATGCTTGGTCTGCACCTTTGCCAAAAATCTGTTGAAAAGGAACTGTTAAAATATAGGTTAAAGGGGGATATTTATGGGTTAGCGTCCAGAAATAATTCCGCCATTCTCCATCCCAAAAACGAACATTTTGGAAAGCATAAAGATAGTTGAGAGAACCTGTTAAATGATTGCTTTGATCCCATGCAGGAACTGTGCGATCTAAGGCGATCCAAAGGCGATCGCACCATGCAGAGATTAACCAAATAATACCGACAATTTTAATCGCTTGAGAATGGGTCAAAGAATTTTGCTTTTTCAACATAAAAACTGATATTTGTCAAGTCTCCTTAGAATTTCTTAATCATTTTCAGATGCGGAATACCTGCTTCGGTAAATTGTTCCCCTACAGGTTCAAAACCGAGTTTGAGATATAGTCCTTTAATGTACAATTGTGCGTTGATTATCGCTTGTTTTGCCTGTTTTTGCACGGCACGTTCTAATACAGCCTGCATCAATTGCTTACCAATGTTTTTGCCTCGTGCTTCTTTTAAAACAGCCAGCCGCTCAATTTTAGCAGTTTGCGGCTCTAAAAATCTCAACCTTACCGTTCCAATCGCTTTTCCTTGCCAATATGCCAAAAAATGTTCTGCGGTTTCATCTTGTCCATCAAATTCAAGTTCAAAAGGAACATTTTGTTCCTCTTGAAAAACTTGCTTGCGAATGGATTCTAATATTTGCCGTTCTTCTGAATAAGAAACAATTTTTATTTCTAAGTTACTCATAATAGTTTACCTCTTTTTTGTTAACCAACAAATAAGCCAACATATTTCCTTTTCCTTTGATCTCGATCGCACCGCGTTCTTGAAAAAGATAGCGATCTTGTAAACAATTATAAGTTGATTGAGTGACTTGAATTTGCCCTGGAATTCCGTGGGATTCCATCCGACTGGCTATATTTACAGCATCTCCCCAAAGATCGTAAATAAATTTTTTCGTGCCAATAACTCCCGCAACAACAGAACCTGTATTCATGCCGATCCGAATCCTTAAATTTTGCTGATGTTTTTGTTCGATCGCCTTCAATTCTTCTATCATATCTAGTGCCATGTTGGCAACAAGAGCAGCATTATCTGCTTTGGGAATAGGTAAACCTCCAACAACCATATAGTTATCGCCAATAGTTTTGATTTTTTCTAGATCGTAGCGATCTGTCAGGCGATCGAAAATTGAGAAAATTTCATTCAGTAAACTGACCAATTCTTCTGGAGACATTTCCGATGATAATTGAGTAAACCCGACAATATCAGCAAATAAAATTGTGACATTATCATATTTTTGAGCAATATTCTTTTGCCCTTCCTTGAGGGATTTTGCAATTGATTTTGGTAGAATATTTAAAAGCAATTGTTCTGATTTTTCTTGTTCGTGACGGATCATTTCATCGGCTTTTTTTCGCTCAACAATTTCCGATCCAACTCGCAAAAACATTTCCTGAAATGCGTTCATCACCTCTCCAAGTTCATCTTGGCGATCGCTTTGAAAAGATTGTAACTCTATGTTGGTGCGATCGTGACTTAATGCGTCTCCAGCAAGACGAAGATCGTCTCGCAAGCGTAAAATGGGAATAATGACAATATAGCCCACAGCGATTATAGTTACAATCGTAACAAATGCACCAATAATAATCACGAGAATAGAAATGCGAAAAATATATTGATATAATTGACTCTGTATCTCTCCAGCATTATGACGAATGATTAATACGCGATCGATTCCTAAATATTCTGGCGACAAAGCAGCATCATAGTACAAACCATCGGGGCTGCGTTGAGTTCTTCTCTTTTCTTCTTTAAAATCGGAATACGTTAACTGAGGAGGATTACCAAATTCTTGTTTATTTTTTCCATTGCCATCGTACATTGTTAATCCTGAAATAAGTTCAGATTCATCAACAAGAGATGTGATTTCTTGTTCCCATAAATCTGATTTCATTTCTTTTTGCGTGAGGATAATAATTAAGTTGATTTTGGCTTTTGCTAAATTTTCTAATTGTTGTAATAAATCTTGTTCTTCTCGATGATAAGAGGGAATTAAAATCAAAATTTCAATTGTAAGAATAGCGAGAAAAACCCAGTAGCTAATATAACGAGATAATCGCGCTTTAAATAAAGAATGACAAGCAAAGAAAAATTTAGAAGGTATCATATTTTATCCAAATTGCTCTCAAATAAAATAGGTAAATTAATTACAAGCTACTTGCATTTTGCTAGAGTTTCCGGAAAATATTCTCTCACATTGTTTCTAATCGGCGTATATCGGCAGTGAAGTTCATCCCCTTTCCCCTTCATCCTCAGCTTGAGAATAGTGTTTCACCATTAACAAACAATTGCGGCCGTCATCAGTGCGGGTGGATGTGACAAAATCCATACCCTGATAGATAATAATTAAACCTCGACCTCCCCCCGAAAGGCTATCGTTAGCCTCTAAAGCCTTTTGAAGACGAGCATCAAAATCGAAGGGGGGTGCAAAATCCCAAATGCGTAGCTCTAATTGATGGGGAGATAGCGTGGCCTCTAAATCAATGGGAGTATCTCGAGGCAATCCTTGATGAGCGTGGCGAACAACATTGGTAAAGGCTTCAATTAAGGCCAGCTTGCACTTGATCCTATCAGTTTTTGCGAGGCAGACAACACAATGGCGATCGAACCACTCTTGAACTTGGCTCGATTGCTCTAAATCAGTGAAAACTCGGAGGGAAAATTTTTGTTTGTCCAACAGTTTATCGTCCTCGGCGATCGCGATCGACACTCTCGAGCAAAGGTTTGATTATTCCCACGACTCCAGCTTTGCACTTTGTTGGGGAATTCTTGGTTTAGAATGACCATAAGATTCTAACTTTTGGGGAGCCAATTCGCCAAGACCGCCAAAATCGGAGAATTTTGTTTATAGACTAGCCTACAGTAGAACTGAATCTTGACTTTCCCAAACCACTGATTCTTTTAGCTTATACGACCTGAACGATCGCACCCGCTATGGCTCGAATTTTAATCGTTGACGACGACCCTGCGATTCAACTGTTGCTCAAGCGTACTTTGACTCATCAAGGTTATGAGGTGTCAGTCGCCAGCAATGGCTTAGAAGGATTGACCATGGCCAAGGAGCTTAACCCCGCATTGGTCATTTGCGATTGGGTTATGCCTCGCATGAATGGTATTCAAGTTTGCTCTCACATCAAAGCGATTCCCGAACTTTCTACCACGTTTTTTATTTTGCTCACTTCTAAAGGATCGGTGGAAGACCGAGTAGAAGGTCTGGATGCGGGAGCCGATGATTTTTTGTGCAAGCCTATCGAAATGTTTGAACTACAAGCACGGGTGCGATCGGGGTTACGGCTACACCAACTTAGCAGCGATTTGCAACAGCAAAAACAAATTCTCGAAACGGAATTAGCTGAAGCTGCTGAATATGTTTGTTCTATTTTACCTGAGCCTCTGAAAGATTCAGAAATTGCTATTGATGTGCGCTTTATTCCTTCGAGTCAATTGGGTGGAGATTGTTTTGATTTTTATTGGTTGGATAACGAACATTTGGTGATGTATTTACTTGATGTTTCCGGTCACGGTTTGCGGGCGGCACTCCCTTCGGTTTCGGTGATTAATTTATTGCGATCGGAAAGACTTATCCAAGTTGATTATCGCAAGCCGAGTGATGTTTTGCGCGGTTTAAATGAAACTTTTCAAATGACCCAGCGAAACGATAAATATTTTACGATTTGGTATGGGGTATACAATAAAAAAACGCGCCAATTGGTTTATGCGAGTGCCGGACATCCTCCAGCAATATTGCTTTCTAGCGATGGGTTTGCAGAAGGAGAAATTCGGGTTGAATTTTTAAAAACTCCCGGTTTTCCAATTGGAATGTTTCCCGATGTAGACTTTGAGGAAAATACTTGGAAAATCGCTAAAAATGCGAGTTTGTATCTTTTTAGCGATGGAATTTACGAACTCGATCTTCCCAATGGGGGGATGTGGGGTTTGGATGAGTTTATTGAAGAGTTAAAACAATATTGTCAAAAAGGCGATCGCCATCTCGATCGCATTATCGATCGCGTCAAAGAGATCAATATTAAAGATCGCTTTGATGACGATCTTTCTCTGGTTGAAGTTCAATTTAATTGAATCATTAAACTGTATCTTGTAAAACCATTGCTACTAATTGTTCTAAGCAGGAGGGATCTCGATGAGGGTATAATTTTTTAATCGGAATTTCTCCCACTAAACGAGTTAAAATGGCAAATTCTGTCTTTCTCAAATCGCGATCGAGGAGATAATTGGTTGAAGTATTGGCAATCAGCGCGATCGCCGCTTGTTGAGGAGAAACTGGCTCAATTCTTGGTGCATTGTCAGATTGTCTCCCCCCCAAAAGATAAAGGCAAGATAAGGGTAAAGGAGTCGATTGAAATGTATAATTTTCCTGCATTAAATCTAAGTAACTTTTGTTCCAATTTAGGTTAGTGGGAACAATAGGAGGAAGGCGATCGCGGCTGCCATAAAGGAAATTCACAGACTCCGGCCACAACCGCAAGCGAGGGTAAGCAGGACGCACAAAAGGGGTATTTTCCTGCCAGTCTAGCGCCACTACATCATCGGAAAGGATAGGATAACCGCGTTGAGCAAAAGCCGCCGCCGTCGTGGATTTTCCCGCCCCTGCTGCCCCGATAAAGGCGATCGCGCTATCTTGTAAGGCGATCGCGCTGGCGTGCAAGCAAAGAACCCCTTGCAATCGCAACACAAAAGCGAGAACAGGTCCCAAAAGATAAGTTGCTGTATCCTCTAAAGTGAGAGAATCCGGCCATCTTGCCCAAATCTGTAAAGGCGATCGCTGAATCAAAAACTCAGTTTCATCGCCATATTGCCAATAAAACCGAGTTCTTGTCTCTAAAGGCTGAAGGCGATCGAAACAGTGCCAAACTTGTAAATTAGGCTTTCCCGTATCGCAGTTTGTCGAACTGACATACCATATTTTTCGCTCAAATTGTGTTAATGAGGGAAAAACACCTAAATGTACATTCACGAATAGAGACATTGCAGACAACGTCTCTACATTTGTTAAAGGAACTAAACCTGGAATGGGAAGATTAGCGGATAAAGTCAGGCCATAAACCCGATAAGTAAACTTCCTTTTACCCATTTTTAATTGGTTTTATTGGGAACAGCATTCATTCCCCCGCCATCCGGTGAAGTTCCTTCAACGGCAAAAGTTTGAGTTAAAGTTTTGATATCCCCGTATAGTTTCAACTGAGGTTTATGATAGGGTTGTCTAGGATTTGGGTTGATTGACATTGTTGCTTGCTCCATAAAAATTCTCCTTTGTCTGTCTTAACAAATCTTTTTCGTTTTTGGAAGAGAAAAATAAAATATCTTTTCCTCAAAACTGTTGCAGCCAATGCCCCAAACCGAGAGGGCGCAAACTACACCAAGCTGTATAAATATCCAATTTTTCCCGACGGGTCACTTGTAGAAGTTTTTCTACATCTACATAAGCATTTATAGCATCGATCGCCTTCAGTTCGTCCCAAGGTCGCTGACCTGCTTGCAGAAAGGTGTAAAACGGTTGTCCGGCGAGGGGTGTTTTTGGGCGTTGTGCGATCGCGGCGGGCAGATCCTGGCGATCGCCTTGTCCTGTGCGCCAAGATAGGGTTGCTCGTTCTAATTCCTTATTAATAAACCACGGGAAGGGGGGGAGAGAGAGTAAATAGTTCAAAAGGCGTACATCCAAAAAAGGGAAGCGTACTTCCAGAGGAATTCTGGTAAACCCAGGATCGGAAGCCTCAAAATTGAGCATCCACATGGGTTGCAGTAAATCTTGATAGGCTTGGGGGCGAAAGGGATGGGGAGATTTTGCTGGGGTTTTAGTACTGCGAAGGCGATCGCGCAACTGCAAGCGCTTTTCAAAATCGCGATCGAACCAGTCCAGATAGCCGTCATCCTCGTTATTTTCCCTTTTCCAATGCCGACCCTTCCCTAAAATTCCCGTTCCCCATTGGGGCTGCAAACCCCGTTTCAGACAATCTGCTAAATCTCCCAATAGGGCGATCGCGGGCATTTTTCCCCATAAATCCATCACTTTTGAGGCGCGTAGGGCTTCGTCTGCTCCTTCACCATACAGCCCGATACGACTGTGTTGGGCGATTTGTCGGTACTGATGGTCATCTTGGAGGGGAAAAGGATTGAGACAGGGTTCTGGGGTTTGTAGGTGGGGAAGTTCTCGCCCTTGAAAGAGTTGGTAATCGTCAGCGACGAGGTAGTGGAGGGGCATTTCGAGGGCATCGGCGGCTAATTGAGCGTATTTTTCTTCGCGATCGGGGATGCGATCGCGGTAAATGACGGTAAACCCTTGCAGATCGAGGTTAAAGTTGTTACTTTTTGCAACATCAAGGGCAGTTGCGGCCATATTGGTCGAGTCGAGGCCGCCACTAAAAAAGATGCCTACTTTTTCGGTTCGCAGGCGATCGCCTATTGCTTCATCTAACAAGGTTTGAAACTGTTCGATGTAGGTTTCTGGCTGTCGATAGCGCATCATTTCTGGGACTGGGAGAGTCCAATAACGGCGCAGAGAGAGGCGATCGCCAGTAACGGTGAGAGAATGCCCTCCCGGTAGTCGTTGAATGTCTTTAAAGGTCGTTGTGTGCGGGTTATGATTGAACCCGAAAAGGAGAAAATCCGCGATCGCCTCTTCATTGAGATGTTGAGAAACAGCAGGATGCAAATGCAAGCAGTTGAGGGTGTTACTGAAGAGAAATACATCCCCCAGATTGGCATAAAAGAAGGGCTTGACCCCGATGCGATCGCGGGCGCAAAATAATTTTTGAGCGCGATCGTCCCAGATCGCAAAAGCAAACACTCCCAACAAATGTTCTAAGCAATCTTCTCCCCAAATTTGATAAGCGTGGAGGAGGAGGAGGACATCGGGGGAATTTGCGGCGATCGCGCATCCTTGCCCGCGCAATTTGCCGATGAGTTCCTTGCGTCCATCGAGGCGAAGATCAGCCGCGATCGAGGTTTTGCCGTCTAGGGTTAGAGGTTGTCGTTCTGCGATCGACTCATCGGTAGTGATTAACAGAGTATGACCCAAACCGATATGATTTTCACAGTAAACATTCTGCCCATCGGGTCCGCGATCGGCGATCGAATTCGTTAAAGTTTGAAGAAGTTGGCGATGCACCGGCTGGCGATCGCGCTGAAAAATCCCGCAAATGCCGCTCATTTGATAGTTGATAGTTGATAGTTGAGAGTTGATAGCGGTTTATTATTTGGAAATTTTGCCGTAGAGACAAACCTTGTCTCTATTGTTACAGGAATTCTGCGAGGAAGTCTAAGCTGCTTTCATCAAAAATATCAAAAGGATCGTCTCCCCAAACGGGTTCGGGCCAGAGTAATTTTAAGGCTGTGCAAATATCTTCATGAATGATTTCGATATCGTCTTGCTCGAAAATTTTAGCTAAGGCTTTCAGATCGCGTTTCCTCAGAGGCGTTAACTGAGCGCCATAATATTCTCCCTCATAGATTGCTTGTTCGGCACGCCAAGAAGGACGAGTTGATTTTCTCGTCGATTTCCTCAAGGCTCGTTCTGCTTCCACTCTCGAGCTAAAGCGAATCAGGTCAACGGGAAAAGCTCTGCTGTCTTGACTGGGAGAGGATACTGGCATGAGTTAAAGGGGATCTGCCTGCGAATACTTCACGGCACGAAGTTAAAAAATGGTTGGCTTTTTGGTAATTGGGCTGGATTCCTGACGTTATTCACTAACCATTCTATTATGCCCGTTCAATTTCTCGAAAAAATGAACGAGGTCAAAACATAACCAATAACAATCTAAAGACCAAAGATTTTGGCGATCGCAGGCATAATATTCTTACAAGTTTCGGCTATCGCCACTCAATTCATTAGCGCGATCGCACAACTTGCAAGAACTCCTGAATAGCCTGGGGTTGCGATCGAGGGCGAATATATTCTGCGAACAACTGCCAATCCAAATCCGGGAAAAACTGGCTTTTAAGGCTTTCTCCATAAGCATTTCCTCGCAGATCGTAGAGAGTCAGGCGATCGCCTTGCCAAATTAAAACCTCTGGAATTCCCAATCCCTTGTAAACCGACAGTTTATCTACTCCTCCACTGGTTAAATTAATCTCAACGGCAAAATCAGGGAATTCTTTAAACTGACCAATACAGTAACATTCATCCGGTTCTAGCCCTCGCCCGAGAGCTTCTCGTCGAAACGTTGTCGATCCATATCCATGCAAAGGAATCTCAACCTCCTCAGCATAACGTTCCAAAAGTCTGGCGATCGCCTTTTTGAGGAGTTCGTGTTCTGGAGAAGGCATAAAAATCTCTAAGGTTCCCTCTAAATAGATGAGTCGTAAGCCATGATAGTCCCCTAATGTTGCCAACAAACTCTCATATTGTTGCCACTTTATGTTAGGTAAGACAAACCTTTGTTCTTCAATGTTAGAGAAGGAGTCGAGTAGAACCGTCATCTTCTTTCAGTAAATCGGCAGGATATCTTATCTGTAATGATAAAGGAACAGATTGGCGATCGCGCTACCTCCAGCGAAATTTCCGGCGATCGCGTAGCACTCATCTAAAATAAGAAAAAACTTGTTCCCCAACAATGAACGAAAAATCCCAAAAATTAACCTGTGAAATCGAACTCAAACCCGGTGAAACTTTGACATTGCCAAAATCACTTATTGCCTGTATTGGTTCGGGGCGTTGGGTTGTCACCATTGAACCAATTTCTACAGCAAATCGCAATCATAATGCTTTTTTGAACAGCTACTCACCAGAAGATGAAGGGTTATATGACGACTATCCAAGCCGGTGAATTTTGGGTCGCTGATATTCCCTTTACCAGTGGTGGGGCTACCAAAAAGCGTCCTGTTTTAGTATTATGGCTCGATAGGGAAGATGTAATCGTCGCCGCAGTCACTTCTGCATCACCCCGAACGCCAACGGATATTTTGTTGAATGATTGGAAAACAAGCGGTTTGCGAGTTGCTTCTACCGTTCGTTTATTCCGATTGGATTGTTTAGAGCAATCTTTGCTGTTATTTCGCCTCGGACAAATTTCGACCACCGACGGAGAACGAATTAAAGAGGCATGGGAAATATATGTTAAACCCAGATTTTGAAACGCGATCGCGCTACCTCCAGCGAAATTTCCAGCGATCGCGTAGAATTTTGGAGAGGGAGGGTTTGGAGACCAAACCCCTACTTTTAAAATAATTAATTTAAGAATACCGATCGCAATTATTAGGTAATGCAATTGTTTGAAGAACGAGAACACCAAAACACCCCCGACGATCGCCTCTCAACCATCGCAGGAAAAAGCGATCGCCTACATCCAGACCCGGAAACAAAGGGAGATCGCCCTCCCCGAGGAAGTGGTTTACTTCCCGTTTTGAAGAACACGCGTTTCCTGATTTTGTGGCTCGGCCAAATTTTCTCGCAACTGGCTGATAAGGTTTATATCGTCCTCATGGTTGCTCTCCTCTCTACCCATTTTCATGTGGGGGAAGACCATATCGGCACTTGGGTTTCGGCGATTTCCATTTCGTTAACGATTCCTGCTATTTTATTTGGTTCCCTCGCAGGAGTTTATGTCGATCGCTGGTTCAAAAAAGATATTTTAGTCGCCAGTAATCTGTTACGAGGGGCATTTGTTTTCGCGATTCCCCCTCTACTTTGGCTCTCTAACGACTGGGGAAGCCTGTGGGGAGTCCCTTGGGGCTTTTGCTTACTCCTGATCGTTACTTTGTTTGTTTCTACCTTTACTCAGTTTTTTGCCCCTGCGGAACAAGTGACCATTCCTCTCATCGTTCAACGCGATCGCCTTCTCCCCGCGAATTCCATTTACGCGACGACGATAATGGCTTTATTAATCCTCGGTTTTGCGGTTGGGGAACCTCTCCTCGCCCTCAGCGATCGCCTAGTGAGTCATATTTTTCCGAGTTGGTCTTTTGGTCAAGAAATCTTAGTGGGAGGAGCCTACACGATCGCCGGTATAATTCTCCTCTTCCTCAAAACTGGGGAAACCAGGGATACCAGCGATCGCGAACATCCCCACCCTTTCCAAGATATCGGGGAAGGTCTCCTCTACCTAAAAGAAAATCACCGAGTTCGCAACGCTATCATTCAAATTACCAGCCTTTTTTGCATTTTCGCTGCCTTAACGATTTTAGCGGTTCCCCTAGCGGCGGAAATTCCCAGTATTAATGCTCAACAATTCGGCTTTTTGGTCGCTGCTGGAGGTGTTGGTTTGGGACTGGGGGCGGCAATTTTAGGTCAGTGGGGACAGCATTTCCGCCGCATGAAACTAAGTTTTTGGGGTTTCATGGTTTTGGCGATCGCCCTGGTTGGCTTATCTTTTAGCGATCGCTATCTCATCTCAGCATTACTGGCCATGGCCGCTTGTGGTGGCTGTGCGGCGACGATTTATGTTCCCATGCAAACCACCGTCCAAGCGGAAACCCCAGAAGAAATGCGCGGTAAGGTATTCGGATTACAAAATAATGCGGTCAATATTGCTCTTTCTTTGCCCCTAGCCCTAGCGGGTGTAGCTCAATCCTTATGGGGATTACGTCCGGTTTTATGGGGTTTAGCTGTCTTTGCGATCGCAACAGGTTTTCTCAATTGGTATATTTCCCGCCCAAGCGTGCTAACATCAAGCCAAGTTAAGAAATCATAAGATTTCTGAAAATCTATTTCGGACTATCTGTTTCTCTTTATTACTGTTAAAAACATTGAACTCGAACGATTGAATGCACATCGCTTGGCTGGGAAAAAAATCACCATTTTGCGGCAATGTCACCTATGGTCGCGAAATCGTGAACGCATTGCTGAATCGCGGACATCGCGTTAGTTTCCTCCACTTTGCTCAAGAAGACTTTGTGGATAAAACTTGGCGATCGGATTGTTCAGAAGTTGTTTTGCCTTTCTTGTACAAGTCGCAGGTTTATACCATTCCTACCCTGCGATCGAGCCAAATTTTAATGCGATCGCTGAAGAAACTCAAACCAGATATCGTCCATGGGTCTCTGACTCTCTCCACCCTCGATTTTCGCCTCCCGGAGATTTGCGAGGAACTTAATATTCCCCTGATTGCCACGTTTCACCCTCCCTTCGATAGCAAACTCCGCAATCTCAAATCCAGCACGCAATTTATCACCTATCAACTTTATGCGCCGTTTTTAGCGAACTACGATCGCACCATTATTTTCTCAAATCTACAAAAAGATTTACTTATACGCTTGGGGGTTCCCGAAAAGAGACTCGCTGTGATTCCCAACGGGGTAGACGTGCAGAAGTATTCCCCCGGTATCTCCCATTTTAGAGCCAGAGTGAAGGCCGATCGCCTTTTTGTTTATATGGGTCGCATTGCGACAGAAAAGAATATTGAGGCAATGTTAAAGGCATGGAAACTCTCCAATATGGGGCCGGGGTGCAAGTTAATTCTGGTGGGGGACGGACCCCTGCGATCGATGTTAGAACCGTTTTACGGTATTGAGGATGGCATTATTTGGCATGGGTTTGAAAGTAGTGAAGAGAAGCGCATCGAAATTCTCCGGGCTGCTGATGCGTTTATTTTACCTTCTCTGGTTGAAGGACTATCTCTGTCATTATTAGAGGCAATGGCCTGTGGGGTTGCCTGTATTGCTACAGATGCCGGTGCTGATGGGGAAGTTTTAGAAGGGGGAGCAGGTGTTACTATCGAAACTCAAGGGGTGACAACACAATTAAAAACTTTGCTTCCTATTTTTCGCGATCAGCCAGAATTAACTCAACTTCTTGGTTATAAAGGCAGACAGCGTGTTTTAGAACGGTATACTCTCAGTCGTAATATCACCTGCGTAGAAAAACTTTATGGGGAGGTATTGCAATTGAAGCCCATGCAGTTGAGTCGCTGGGCTTAATTTCAGTTTCACCCCCAAACATGATTGATGATGCTCATATAGAGGGGAATGCCAATGATAATGTTAAAGGGGAAGGTGAGGGCTAAGGCCATGCCGATATACAAACTGGGGTTGGCTTCGGGTACTGTCATTCGCATCGCAGCAGGTACGGCGATATAAGAAGCACTCGCACAGAGAATGGAGAAGAGTAAAGCATCCCCTTTTGATGTATTGAGAATGCTGGCGATCGCAATTCCCACTACAGCATTAAAGATGGGCATAAACACGGAAAAACCAATTAAAAATGAGCCACTTTTCCGCAAATCACCAATTCTTCTGGCTGCAACTAACCCCATATCTAATAAGAAAAAGGTTAACACGCCGTAAAACATTTCTCCTGTAAAGGGTTTTAAACGATCCCAACCCTGTTGACTGGTGACAAGTCCGACAAATAAACTACCTAGTAGTAAGAAAACATAGCCGTTTAAAAATGCTTCCCGCAGGACTTCTCCCCAAGAAAAAGTATTATCTCCTTTACTTTTGTCGGAAAAAGTTCTCACTAGAATAATACCAATGATAATCGCTGGAGACTCCATTAATGCCAAAGCTGCAACCATGTGACCGCCGAAAGGAATGGGGGGAACTTGTTGCTCTAAAAAGGAACTGGCAGTCACAAAAGTAACAGCACTAATCGAACCGTAAGCCGCCGCGATCGCACTAGCATTATAGGCATCCAATTTAATTTTCAGAATAAAAAACGAATAAATTGGTACAATTGCTGCCATCAAGATTGCACTGATTAAAATAAGAGCAATTTCTAGATTAATGCCGCTTTCGTGAATTTCGTGTCCTCCCTTAAAACCAATAGCAAATAATAAATAAAGCGAGAAAAGTTTCGGTAAAGGCTGAGGAATTTCTAAATCGGATTTGAGAAACACTGCCGTCATACCGATGAAGAAAAACAGCACCGGCGGATTGAGAATATTAGAAAGAATGAGGCTAGTATTCAAAACTTAAGAAATTTAGATGAAAATGGGTAAATCGCGGCTTTTTATCTGTAAAATTACCATAAAGTTTATCATAAGTATCAAAAAGTATTAAAACTTTACATTGTTAACTTGACATCTGGAGTAATTCAAGAATATGCACCTCGTAAAACGGTTAGAATTCATTGCTGACGAACAGGAAATGCACAAAATCTTGGCAGTATTGGACGAGATAGGAGTACCCGGTTATACAGTGATTCATAATGTTACGGGCAAAACTCCCAGAGCAACAGTTGCTGACGATCTACCGATCGCAGGTTTAGGAAATGTGTATGTCATCTGTTGTTGCGATGAGTCATTCATTCAACCTATTCTCGAAAAAGTGCGCCCTCTTCTGAATAAATTTGGGGGGGTTTGCTATCTTTCCGATGCGATGGAAATTCGCTCGATCAATTGTGTTGCTTTATAATTATTATAGGCAGTATAAAGTTAGTAGTCAAGTAGATAAATATTGGAGGTTCGAGCCATGATTCGCGATTGGGGTTTGTGGGAATTAACCGATGAAGATTGGAATGAGTTTGTACCAGTGCGCGATCGCCAGAAAAAACCAGAGGATTCTGCCAAAACTCCCCCAAGGAAGGAGAAGGAATCATTAGCACCCATGACGGAAGGAAAAACTAGCGATCGCCTTGCTTTTGCATCAGAAGAGGAGGAACTCGAGTCTGGGAAAGTAACATCGAAAAAGCCTGCTGTTACAGCAGATGAATTTATGACAGTTGAGGTTGAGAAATCCCCAAAACCAAAAGATATTCCAGTATCTCCTCCCATTCAGCAAGAATTAGCTCAAAAGAAGTTAATTGAGAAAGAATTAGTTCAAAAAGAAGAGAACTTAGAACCCATACGAGTTACATCTCCCAAAGTCTCTCAAACCCCCAAAGTTGATCGGCGTGAAGTCCCAGAAATTCCCGTATCAACTCCCGCACAAATCCCTCAAGATACAGGTTTTGAGACAGTGGAAATGAAAGAAGAGATAAGTTCTCCCGATTCTGTTCCCGTTAGTTTAAAACAGCAACAGGAAACCACTGTAACATCTTCTCAGACCAATTCTCGCGATCGTTCACTTTCTCAAACAATTTTAACAGTTGAAGACTGGAATATAACGGTAGAAGAAATCGTACCTTTACTGGAAAAATATCAATTATTGCCCAAATTAGTGCGGGAAATTATTATCGATCGCGCCCTCACTTCCATTGCTTGTTCCCCAGAAGAATTAACCCAAGCAATGGAGGGATTTTACCAACAACAGCAGCTTAATTCGCCACAAAAATTGCAAGCATGGTTGCAACAAAAACAAACAACAACAGAACAAGTACAAAATGCGATCGCGCGAAGTCTAAAATTAGAGAAGTTTAAAGAACAAACCTGGGGCGATCGTTTGGAGTCGTATTTTCTGGAATCTAAACCCCAATTAGATAAGGTTATTTATTCCCTACTTCGTACCCAAGATGTAGGGGTGGCACAAGAACTTTATTTTCGCATTCTGGAAGGAGAAGCAGAGTTTAGCGATTTAGCCAAAGAGTATTCTCAGGGAATAGAAGCGAAAAATGGGGGAATGATTGGACCTATTTCCTTGAGCAAGATTCATAATACTTTAAAAGAGATATTTCAACGCAGTCAACCGGGACAATTATGGAGTCCGCAATATATTGATAATTGGTTTGTTATCGTGCGTTTAGAACAGTTTGTTCCTGCAAAACTAGATGAAGAAAATCGCAGACAATTGCTTGACGAACGCTTTTCCCAATGGTTACAGGAACAATATCAACACGTTAAATATGAATAAGATTTTATGCTCTTTCTCAAACGTCGTTTTTTCTTGATTCTGCTGTTAATTTGCAGCCTTACATTAACTTTATTTTTTGGGACTTCTTCAGTTATTAGTAAAAGTCCAACAGAAATTCTCTGGGATACATGGGGAGTCCCCCATATTTTTGCTCGAGATACAGAGGGAATGTTTAAGGCTTTTGGCTATGCTCAAATGCAGAGTCATGGAGATTTAATTTTACAACTTTATGGACAAGCACGAGGACAAGCGGCAGAATATTGGGGAGAAGAATATTTAGAATCCGATCGCTATATTCGCAGAATGGGAATTCCCGATCGCGCCCAAGTTTGGTATGAGGAACAAAGTCCCGAAATCAAGCAGTATTTAGAGGCATTTACGACGGGAATTAATCTTTATGTCCTAGAACATCCAGAAGCAATTCAAGATAAGTTTAAAGCCGTTTTACCCGTGACTGAGAGAGATATTTTAGCTCATCTTCAGCGCGTGATTCATTTTAATTTCTTGGTTAGCGATCGCGAAATTTCTACTTGGCAAGGATCGAATGCTTGGGCGATCGCACCCTCTCATTCAGAAAGTGGAAATGCACTTTTACTGGCTAATCCTCATTTATTATGGCAGGATTTTTATCTACTTTATGAAGCACATTTGAATGCTCCAAAGATGAATGCTTATGGTGCAACTTTAGTAGGAATGCCTGCTTTAGTGATTGCTTTTAATGATAATCTTGGCTGGTCCCTTACAGTTAATCCTATTCAAGGAAAAACTTTTTACGATCTAACTCTAGCAGATAATCAATATCGATTAGATGGGGTTATGCGTCCTTTTCAAATAGAACAACAAACAATTAAAATTAAACAAGATGATGGCAGTTTTAAAGAAGAAGAATTAAATATTTTGCGATCGCGTCATGGTGTTATTATTAAAAAAGAAGCAAAAAGCGCGATCGCCTTGCGCGTTGCAGGTTTAGAACATCCTCATTTAGTCGAACAGTTTTTAAGCATGGCGAAAGCGACAAATTTAGATGAATTTGAAACATCTATTTCTCAGTTACAATTACCCATGTTTAATATTCTCTACGCAGATAAAGCGGGACAAATTGCCTATATTTTTAACGGTTTAGTGCCAATACGAGAAAGAGGAACGTGGCAAGATTGGTCTAAACTTGTTTCAGGAGATACAACGAACACATTATGGACACAATACCATCCTTATGAAGATTTACCTCGCTTAGTTAATCCTGAAACTGGCTGGTTGCAAAATACAAACGATCCGCCTTGGAGTAGTACCTTTCCCGAACAACTCGATCCGCAAGATTATCCCCCTTATATTGCTCCTCAAAACTTGGGTGAATCTCCCAATATTTTTCGCACCCAACGTTCCCTTAAAATGCTTTTAAAGGAGGAGAAAATGAGTTTAGAAGAAATGATCCAAGCCAAATTTTCCTCTCGCTTAGAGTTAAGCGATCGCCTCCTTGACGAATTGATTGTAGCCGCAAAGATTCGTAATACT
>NZ_JAYGHV010000018.1:0-25730 GCF_034932145.1 Spirulina sp. 06S082
CCCAAATCTGGGGGGAACCGGAGTCAAAGTCCCCCAAACTTGGGGGATTTAGGGGGCTGGCACGTTGGGGGTTACAGTTTTTCTTCCTCCGATGAATAGTCCCTGCACTTAAAAAGGGGGGAGAATTCAAAGTTAATTTTTTCTGTCTATCATCGCCATTAATTGCGACTCACTCAACTGGGAAATCCCTAATTTCACGGCTTTTTCCAGCTTCGATCCGGCATTTTCCCCCACCACGAGATAGTCTGTTTTTTTACTAATAGAACTGGTTATTTTCCCTCCTGCTTGTTTGATTAATGCTTCTGCTTCTTTGCGTCCTAATGTAGGTAAAGTTCCCGTTATTACTAATATTTTGTCAGACAAAACCCCTTTTATGCTAAAATCTGAGGCAGATGATAAATTGGTCGTTTCTTGTGCAAAATTTAGCCCCGCCGTTTTGAGAGATTCCACAAGGGTTGAATTTGCTGGGTTTTGGAACCACTCCCAAACCGATCGCGCAATTTCCAAGCCAATGCCATGTACATTTTCGAGGTCGTCGATGGACAATTTTGATAATTGATCGATCGTTGTAAAATTCTCGGTTAATAACTCGGCATTCACTTTCCCCACGTAGCGGATACCCAAACCATATAAAACTCGTGCATAAGACTGGGTTTTAGACTGCGCGATCGCCTCGATCAGTTTCTCGGAAGACTTCTGCCCCATGCGTTCCAAACTCGCAAGGTCTTCAGCCGTTAAAGCATAGAGATCCGCCACCGATCGCACCAACTCGCGATCGACAATTTGTTCGACAATCTTCTCTCCTAAGCCATTAATATCTAGGGCATCTCTTGAAGCCCAATGCAGCAAACTTCCTCGCAAGATAGCAGGACAAGAACTGTTCGTGCAACGAGTCACAACTTCCCCTTGAGGGCGGACTAATTGAGAATTGCATTCTGGGCAGTTTTCCGGCATTTCGTAAGGAATAGTATCAACAGGACGCAACTCCGTTAACACCCGTACCACCTCGGGAATAATTTCTCCAGCTTTGCGAATAATCACCGTATCGCCAACGCGAATATCTAGCTCAGAAATGCGATCGCGGTTGTGCAGAGTTGCTCGCTGTACCGTTGTTCCCGCTAAGAGAACCGGCTCCATAATCGCCATGGGCGTAACGGCACCAGTACGCCCAACATTAACCGTAATTTCCTTCACAATCGTAGGAGCTTCTTCCGCCGGATATTTTAAAGCGATCGCCCAACGGGGAAATTTTTGTGTAAAACCTAATTCTGTTTGTAGGGGGACAGAATTAATTTTCACCACTACACCATCCGTCAGATAAAGTAAAGTTTTTCTTTTTTCATCCCATTCTTGAAAATAGCCTGCAACTGCTGCTAAATTGGCACATAATTGGCGATTGGGATTGACCCGAAAGCCCATTGTTTGCAGAAATTCTAACGCCTCCCATTGTGTTTCTGGCTGAAGTTCGGGATTATTCGGTAAATGTAGAGTGTAAGCAAAAAAATCTAAACGTCGGCGATCGACCTCTTGAGAATCCAGCTTTCGCAAGGTTCCTGCCGCCGCATTGCGAGGATTAGCAAACAAATATTCTCCTGTTTTTTCTCGTTCTTGATTAAGGCGATCGAATTCATCAATGGGTAAAAAAGCCTCCCCGCGAACTTCCACTAATTCCGGTGGATTTTCTAAATTTAATCGTAGGGGAATACTGCGGATCGTGCGAACATTTTGAGTGATATCTTCCCCCGATATCCCATCTCCTCGCGTCACCCCTTTTGTTAATCGTCCTCCTTCATAAGTTAAAGCCAAGGCAGACCCATCTATTTTTAATTCACAAACATACTTAAAATCTGCAACTTCTGGAACTTGGCGCTGCCAGCGATCTTGCCACTTTGCTAACTCTTGCAAATTAAAAGCATTTTCTAAACTGTAGAGGGGAATATTATGGCGAATAGAAATAAATTCAGTTGCAGGGCGATCGCCTACCCGTTGAGTCGGACTATCGGGACTAATCAGTTCGGGAAATTGCGTTTCAAGGTCTTGTAATTCCCGATAAAGGCGATCGTAAACCGCGTCCTCCATAATAGGATCGTCGAGGACATAATAAGCATATCCCGCCTTCTGTAATTGTTGGCGTAGTTGTTCGATCCGGTGTTGAATTTCTGTTGAGACTGCCATTTCAACATTGCCATTTCAACATAATGTCTTAAAATAATGTCTTAAACGGAGAGGGAGGGATTCGAACCCTCGTTAACCTTACGGCTAAACAGCATTTCCAGTGCTGCGCCTTCAACCACTCGGCCACCTCTCCAAACAATGCAGCCTCTCCAAAAGAGGGGCGCAACTTCCTATTATAGCAAGTCTCGAAAAATTTGACAAGTTCAATTTTTATCTTAATTCTCAAACCTTGATTTTTCTTGAATGTGGGGAAGGCGATCGCCTGTTCGGAAAGCGAATATTTAGACCCAACCCAAACTCATTGCACCCCATTGCCGATATAATCTGGAAAGATGTGAAAAAACGCTAAAAGCAGTGCGATCGTTCGAGCAACCTCAATCTCGCGATCGCCAGTCACTGCACCCATTAACCGCAAACAGAGGGAACACTGCCGATCTATGCCACAGATAGAAACTAGAACCGAACCCATGGTCTTGAACATGGGACCCCATCATCCCTCGACCCACGGTGTTTTGCGCTTGATCGTCACCCTAGACGGGGAAGACGTACTCGACTGCGAACCCGTGATCGGCTATCTCCATCGAGGAATGGAAAAAATTGCTGAGAATCGTACTACTGTTATGTATGTTCCTTATGTGAGTCGCTGGGACTATGCAGCAGGAATGTTCAACGAAGCCATTACCGTTAATGCCCCCGAACAACTCGCGGATATCGAAGTTCCCAAACGCGCTCAATACATCCGCGTTATTATGCTGGAACTCAACCGCATTGCTAACCATTTACTCTGGTTGGGACCTTTCCTCGCAGACGTTGGCGCGCAAACTCCCTTCTTTTACATCTTTCGAGAACGGGAGATCATTTACGATCTGTGGGAAGCGGCTTCTGGGTCTCGCTTAATTAATAATAACTATTTCCGCGTCGGTGGCGTTTCTGTCGATTTACCCTATGGTTGGATCGATAAATGTTTGGATTTTTGTGACTACTTCGAGCCTAAGATTGATGAATACGAAAAATTAATTACGAATAATCCTATCTTTCGCCGTCGAGTAGAGGGAATTGGCACTATTACTCGCGAGGAAGCAATTAACTGGAGTCTGTCAGGACCGATGTTACGTGCCTCTGGGGTGAATTGGGACTTGCGAAAGGTTGACCATTACGAGTGTTATGATGATTTTGATTGGGATGTACAGTGGGAAACGGGAGGTGACTGTTTTGCTCGCTATATCGTCCGAGTTCGAGAAATGCGGGAGTCTGTGAAAATCCTTCGTCAAGCCTGTGCGGGACTGCCAGGAGGTCCTTACGAAAATTTGGAAGCCAAGCGCATGGCAGAAGGGAAAAAGTCAAAATGGAATGATTTTGATTATCAATATGTTGCGAAAAAAGTTGCCCCAACCTTTAAAATTCCGGCTGGAGAACATTATGTTCGTTTAGAAAGTGGTAAAGGTGAATTGGGAGTCTTTATTATTGGTAACAATAATGTGTTCCCGTGGCGATTTAAGATTCGCGCTCCAGATTTTAACAATTTACAGATTTTACCTCGTTTGTTGAAAGGGATGAAGGTTGCTGATATTGTCGTAATTCTCGGCAGTATTGATGTGATTTTGGGATCTGTCGATCGCTAATTCAAGGGGATGAGAGAAAAAACTAAGATAAAAATTTATCTCTCATCATTCATCTTTTTTCTTTGCTTTCCATTCTTCAAGTTCTCGTTCGACAGCATATTTAAAATCAATAGGAATTAAGATAATTTCTATTGATTTTTTCTCATTTTTATCTGGATTTACTCGAGCATAAATGAATTTCCGGTCGAAATTTTCCTTGCCTAATTCTAAAATATAAGGTTGAGAACGATTTTCGATGGCGATCGCAACCGTGACCAAAGGCTTAGATAAACCATACTCTTCAAGTTCTTCAGAACGAGCGAGAATTAGGCGATCGCGTTCTCCTTCTGCTAGTAACTCCAGTAAAAAAGAAACGGCTGGATCGTTAGCTGGAGACTCTTCGGGTTCTAGTATCTGCCAAGAGGTTGTTTCTTTCTCTACTCGTTTAAATACTAATTTTTCTTTCTCTCGTTCGATGGTAAATCCTTGAATATCTTCTTTCGTAAAATCGAAAATTTTTCGTTGTTTTGCCGCTTGTACTTCTTGTTGGGATTTCCCAACCACTTCATATAAATAAACAAAAGTTGTCAAGAAAAGGGCGGTAATGACTAATGCCCAAGTTGTTTTTTGTAATTTCATGGATATTTAATTCAAAATAGGAATCAAGAGACAATTAAAGAAGTCAGGATATTAAAGTTCATTAATAGGTACAGATAACATCCCGACCATTGTTTTTCGTTCTCTGTTGATTAGATCCACCGTCCGACTACAACGCGCACAGTGCCATCGTTGAGGGTTTCTTGTTCTTCTAAGTTAAATCCTTGGTCTTGTACAGCTGTTAAAAGCGTTCTGTGGGCGTATTTTTGGTGAATGGAATTGAGAAATTCTTGGCGATCGAGATCGACTCCCCAAAAATCAGCAATAACATTGTAAGTTTCTCCATTCTGACGAAATCCGATATCGTAGCAATTGGGACGACGAATCACATAATCGGCTGTCGTCGTTTTGCCTTGATATCCACGGATTTCTGTATTGCGCTCAACCGCGTATCCTAGCTCCTGCAAGACTTCATTGAGGATTTCGCCGTTTTTGATTTGAACTTTAATGGTGCTGAAATGAGACATGGCAATTCTCGGGGGTTGAAATTGACTTCCAATCTACACCATAGCTCAAAATCTGGTGCAAGGAAATATTTTGGAGTGGCGATCGCGCTTGTATTAAGCAATATTTACTATTTGTTATAATACTGGTACATTTCTGGAGAAACCCATCTTTATTCCTTATGTCATCTGCTACTCATTCGTTACCCCCTAACTTAAATCGCATTGTTGAACGATTCAAACAACGTAGCGATCCGAAACAGCGCTATCGACAATTATTGGGATATGCTAACAAACTTGCCCCGATGCCGGAAGAGGGTAAAATTATCGAGAATAAGGTACCGGGATGCGTTTCACAAGTTTATATTACTGCCGACCTTGAGGACGGAAAAGTAATTTATCAAGGAGACTCAGATGCTCAATTGGTAAAAGGGTTAGTCGCACTTTTAATTGAAGGATTAAATGGTTTGACTCCAGAAGAAATTCTGCAAGTTACACCGAATTTTATTGAAGAAACGGGGTTGAAAATGAGTTTGACTCCTTCTCGTGCGAATGGGTTTTATAATATTTTTCAAACTATGAAAAAGAAAGCACTGGGATTTCAACTGGCAACTACAGAAAAATCAACTTCTTGTTCAAGTTAAATCTAATTAGCTTTGGAGATTACATCCTCGCTGATTTCCTGCACTAAAATCAACCTGAAGTCATAAATTTGGGAAATTTGGGAAACAAACCTATTTTTGCGGCTTTTTCCACTATAATTACTCAAACTGTTGCGAAGTGTCTTAACTTGGTACTTGCAGCAGGGGTAAAATATTAGAGAATTGAGGAGTCATTGATGTTTCGCCATAAACGAAATTTCCTAAAAGGCGCAATTGTTGGTGTTACTGCGTTATTGCTATCTGTCGGCACGGCAAATGCGGAAAGAACTGAACCCCTTGAGGTTACACACAACCATACCCACCAACAAATGTACCCATCCTTTCTGGGTGGAGTTGTTGAATATTTCCCTCTGCGATCGCTGGCTGAATTAGCCGGGATGAGAACCGATCGCGTCGCTGTTAATGTGGAAGATACAACTTACCAAGGTTATCAAGCGATAAAGGTTGTTGTTCAAGATACTCATAAAGCAATTGACAATCCCCTCGATCCAGAACTGAGAAGACAGGAAATAGCAGAAGGTGCTTGCGACGGTTGCCCCTTTTTCAATATTGGCACGCGACCTTTTCATAATGGTACGATCGAGGTTGATGTTGCAAGCGGTCCTCTTGAATCCTTCGGATTTATTGGCATTTTCTTCCGGGTGAAATTGAATGAAAATAACCCGAAAAATTCCCAATATGAAGGGTTTTATCTACGACCTAAGTTTAGCGCTGCAGATGAACCTTTACGGAGTTTTACCGCACAATATTTCTCTAAACCTGATTATCCTTGGTACAGACTGCGGGAAGAAGCACGGGGAAAATACGAATCCTATGCTGATGTCGAACCTGGTGCTTGGACAAAAATTCGCATTGAGGTGTTCGGAGAAATGGCACGGTTCTATGTCAATAATAATCCCGAACCTGTTTTAGTTGTGGACGATCTCAAAAATGGTGCGGACTCGATGGGAACAATCGGACTCTATACTGAACCCGATATTAATGCCTACTTTAAAAACCTAAAAATTACTCACGCACCTTAAAATTGAAGAAAGAGAGGGTATTTAAGTCCTCTCTTTCTAGTCTGGTTTTTAACGCCAATAACCGACTAAAATAAAGGGAGCCCAATAATAAGGGTGTTGGTAATTTGGGTTGTGCAAGAGGGAAATTTGCGCTTGACGCAGTGCTTTAGCGCGATCGCCTTGGAAGTGAGCGAGAAACTGATAAAATGTTACCATAATTTGTGCTGTAGATTCATCATTAACAGACCATAAACTGGCAAGGGTACTGCGAGCGCCCGATCGCACCGCCATACCTGCTAACCCCAAGGTGGCGCGATCGTCCCCTTTAGCGGTTTGACAAGCACTCAAAACGAGGAGTTCGATGGGGATCGCTTTGCCACTCTCTCGTTCCCAAAGTAAGTGAGCAAAGGCTTTAAGATTGAGGGGTCCATCCCATGTGAGCAGAAAAGTGTCTTCGATATGAGAGCTAAATTGACCGTGGGTAGCGAGATGCAGGATGGGAAAAGGGCGATCGCTGAGTATTTTTTGCAGATTTGCAACGGTAAAATCTTCATTGAGGAGTATTTCAGAGGCTAATTGTTGCCCGATCGCCGTGACTTCTCCTGCGACTGCGGGTAGGGGGGTAAAGGGTTCTCTGGCTTCGCTTAATCCTGCGGCGATCGCCTTCAGTTCCAGTTTTTTGGGCGATCGTTCTGCTAATAATTGCAAGCCAGGGTTTACTACTAATTCGTATTCTTCTAATAAATAATTTTCTCCGTTGTGAAGGACAGCCATTGGCACATTTTGTAATGTTCCATCCAGAACAAAAGCAAGGGTAGAAATCTGATTATTTTTTAACTCATTTTCAAGAGGTTGAATCAGTTTTTCGTATAGTTTTTCGGCATATTGTCGGTGATATTGGCTGGGAAAAATGGGACTAAAGGATTGACGAAATTGGGCGGTTAATTCTTGTAATTCTGCGGGGGTAATTTGAGCAGGATAATGATGTAGTTTTTCATGGGGGAGAGATACGAGAATTTCGAGGCGATCGCCCAGAATCATCGTGTAGATGGTTGCTAATTCTGTTTCTGATTCTGGGGGGGAGTGATGGGTTAAGCATACTTCTTGGAGAAAATCTTCTAATTCTGTAATCCGCAATCCTTCAATTGCTTTTTTAACTTCTTGAAGTTGTTGCTGGGAGGGTTGAGACTGTAATTGTAAAGCGATATAGTTGCGATAAATGGGTTCGATGCGATCGCGAAAATTATAGCGGATTTTTGGGTTTAAACCGATTAGATCGAGGCGCAATTTTTCAAAGGTAGAAATTGCTTCTCTATAGGTGGCGATCGCTGCTTCTTTTTGCCCTTGAATTTCTAAAAAATTTGCCAATTGTCCTTGCCATTCGTAGAGAAATTCGACATCTTGAGAAAGGGCGATCGCTTGTTGTGTTAAGGCGATCGCGTCTTCAAGTCTATTGGTTTTTCCATAAAGATAACCCAACATTCCTAAAACTTGCGATTCTGCTCTAGAATTGTCGCTCTTTTTTGCTTGTTGATACAGAGACGCAAGCAGGTGAGAAATTTCGGTATAATCCGCAGGGTTTTCTTGTTTTTGTTGCAGTTGCAGCCAACTGCGAATAACATTTAATTGGGCATAAATTGTAGTTTCTGAGGGGGACAGTGATGGGATGAATACTTGTATCTCTCGGAAAAGATTTTCGGCTTCTTCCAGGCGATCGCTTTCAACTAAGAGGCTAAATTGATTAGCAAGGCTCTCGATCGCAATGTTTAAATCTTCTATTTTCCCTTGACTGCGAGCCATTTTAGCAGCTTTTTTATACATTTCTAAGGCCGTCTGCGTTTCTCCTAAAAATCGCTCTGTATTGCCCAAAACTAAGAGGCTCTGAGGGATTTCTGAGGGGCGATCGAGGGTTTGAAAAATCTCTAAACTTGCGGCGATCGCTTCTTGGGATTGATGTAAACTTCCCAAGGCTTGTAAGGATACACCTAAACTCCTCAAAGCCAAGCCTTTTAAGATGGGATAGGGGTTTTGTTGTATGGTTTGCAAAACCAACTCAAAGTTTGTTTCGTCGAGGGTTTTACAGTGCCAATTTCCTGCACCAAAAGCGACTAAAAGGCGATCGCAAGCGAGGCGATATTTTCCTTGTTCTTCTAAAACTTGTGCTTGATTGATTTGACTTCCTAATTCTCCAATTTTATCGTTATTATTGCGATATAATTCCTCGGCACGTTGCCAATTAATTAGAGCGCGATCGGGTTGTCCTTGGATTAATTGTAAATGAGCGAGGGTATTGCGTACTGTTGCTAAAAGTAAGGATGGAGATTGAGTTTGCAAGAGTGCTAGACTTTGGAGAATTGCTCTTTCTGCTTCTTGATATTGCCCTAATGCTTGATATGTCCAACTGAGATATTGTAAACTCTGTGCTTGTTCGCTGATTTTTCCTTGCTTTTCAAGAGATAGGGATGCTGCTTGCAAGGTGGCGATCGCTGCTCTAAATTGTCCCATTTCATATTGTTTTTTGCCTTGTTCTAAAAGTAAATTAAGATTACTATCTTCTGGGATTGTTTCGCGATCGAGAGATTGAGCCATAGCAGAAAGCTCAATCACAGTAAAACATGAGATCAAAACTAACACGCTTAAAAAAATTCTCACATTGCCTTTTTATGATTCTTTGTACATTGTACATTATTCATTGATAATTGTTCGCCGATTAATTCAATATTACCCCGTCTGTTGATTTTCCATCCTCGTGCTTCCCTGAATGGCTCAACAATTTCTCTGTTTGTATTCGTTTCAATTCCTTCAATTTCTGTGGAGTTTTGAGATGTGGAAAAATCGCGCCGATCTTCCCATATTTCTCTCCCGCGCAAAATTTGATTTGGATTTGTTCTGATTCCACTTCGTCCGGCGATCGCGAACTCATTGTATCCATTAATACCACATTGTTGACTAAATTCCTCTCGCGGTCGTCGAAATATTAGGGGTCTTTTATGTTCATATTCGTCAAACTCGCGATCAAATTCTTCAAACTCACTAAATGCTGATTCAACAGCTTCTAAAATATCACTTTCTCCAGTCAAATTATCGCCAAAATTAAAACCAAAGATTCCTCGGGCTGTAACCGTTAATTCTCCTTGTCTTCCCTCTTCTCCCCTCGTAAAAATATCACTGTTTTCCGAGAGAACAGCAGCAATAAATTCACTAGCATCAATCTCAATCTTACCACTTGTTCCTATTGCCGATCGCACATCTGTAAAGATAGAGCTATTATTTCTCAGGGTTAAATTTCCCGTATTAATGCTAATATTTCCCCCCTCAGTCCCATTCGTTTGCGTTCTTAGTCGGCTGCGATCGCTCAAAGAAAGAGCGGTAGTAGTAATGCTGAGATTTCCTCCATTGCTAGGACTAAAAATCTCTACCTTTGAGGCATTTTCTAGAGCCAGAGAAGTTGCAAAAATCTGGATATTGCCCGATTTTTGTACTCCTCCAGAACTGGCGATCGTGCTATGATTGAGCGTCACCTGTGGGGCATTTATAACAATATTACCTGCACTTCCTTGCTGCAAAATTTGGCTGGCGATCGTACTATTAACGAACTCAATAGAATTTCCAGAAATTGCAATATTACCCGCATTTCCTGCTCGAGTTCCGCTCGCTAAATTTGCATTTACTAAAGATACTGTTCCATTGCGACTAACAAGATTAATATTTCCTCCCCCCTCATCTCCCCGAGTATCGATCGCGGTTCCAATGCGAAGATCTCCGGCTGCTTCTAAACGAACATTGTTACCTTCTTCATTCATACTACTAGCCTGAATTGCATTGAAAATAGCGATCGCTCCTCCATCACTCTTAACATTAATTTGTCCTGCTTGAAAAATTGAATTAGAGCGAAGCGACTGAGCCAAAATATTTCCTTTTGCATTTAAGAAAATTGAACCACTGTCACCCGTTAATTCATTAGTGTCAAGATTACCAAGAGCAAGATTATGCCCTCGGATTTCTAGATTATCTCCGTGGGTAAAAATATTATTATTTATCCCCATAATAAAATCACCGCTTTCATTGCGATCGGCATCTGCCCTAAAGGTAACAGAATCAGAAAACAGGAAGTTAAGATTAACGCCATTTTCAATAATAATATTTTCTGTTGCCTCAAGAACTATATTTCCAGATAATATCTCTAAGGTATTTTTATTAATATTAATATTCCCATTCGGAATTTCTCCAGCTAAGATTTGTTGGTCGCTTAAAGCTGGTATTACCGATGGAGAATCGGGTGCATTGGAGATAGTAATATTGCGCGGATCGAGCAGAATTGTTCCCTTTTGACCATCGATCGCGCTGACATCGACAAAACCCGAAAAAATGAGATATTCTTTACCGGAAACTTCAACAAATCCTCCGTTACCAGAATTGTTTCCACCTCGAGCATTAATTTCTCCAGAAAAGCCGGTAATTTCATTAGACCAAATAATAACTTTACCTCCATTACCGATCGCACCACTCGCATCAGCACGAATTAGCACATCTTCACCAATATAAACGCGATCGGCTGTAGGTTTACTGCCTTGCCCTCGATCGCTTCCACCAATTAATATACTCCCTCCTCCTGTTCGTGCAGAAACATCAATCTGACTGTCACCAGATAGATTAATAATTGTCCCTAAAACTTCTATTTTTCCCCCCAAGGCAATTAAATTTCCTGTATTGAGAATACTTCCGGCAAATAGTGTTATATTCTGTCCCAGATCGACCTCAAGATTCCCCGTATTTTGAATTTCGCGATCGCGAGGATTTCTACCATATTGAATACCAGGCTCAATATTGATTTTTAAAAGAGGAGGGGTTTCAGGAGCGGTTGCGCTAAACTCAAAACTATCAATGAGAATACTATCTGCTGTTGTCGCAGTAAAAGAGCCGTGCAGATCGAGTTTGGCATTTTCTCCAAAATGAATACCATTAGGATTAATTAAGAAAAGATTTGCATTGCCATTAACCCCCAACGTTCCTAATATATTAGAGATATTCCGGCCTGTAACTCGTGTTAAAATATTAAAAACTCCGTCGGGATTGGCAAAATAAACTTGTTGGGATTCCTGAACATTAAATTCTTGAAAACTATGAAAAAGCGCCCCATCGCGCACTGCTCCTCCTCTGATGTTAATCTTACCTTGGCTTTCTTGAGGAGAGGCGATCGAGTTTTCGCGATCGAGGGTATTATCTGGTACAATTTGCGCGCTAACTTTTCGTTCAAGACTCAGTATTCCTAAAAAAATGCTAGAAATCAAGACAAGCGCAGTATAAGCAATGAAATCAAGTTGGCAAAGCAGAAGTAATATTTTGTTTTTGCCCCACTTTTTTTTAAGTTGCATTTGTATCAATAGAGAAGTAAACTTAGTTTAGAGAAGTTGATCTATTCTATATCTCCCTACAAGATTTCTAACGGCACTCACAACGGATTGAAAGCAATTGTCTCCCTCAGCCCCAAAAAAACACCCTCTGCAACGTCTCCTCCGCTATGGACGCAGATATCGTCTCTTAGTTTGGCAAGCGATCGCCTGCTCTATTCTCAATAAAATCTTCGATCTTGCACCTCCCGTCCTCATCGGTATTGCTCTTGATGTCGTCGTCAAACAGGAACATTCCTTTGTTGCCAATTTGGGTGTTACCCGTGTTTTTCCCCAACTGGTGTTGCTTTCCGTCCTCACGGCGATCGTCTGGGGGTTAGAGTCTGTCTTTCAATATGCCTACGAACGATTATGGCGCAATTTGGCACAAAGCATCCAACACGATCTCCGTCTCGATACTTACGCTCACTTACAAGACCTCGAACTGGCTTTTTTTGAAGAGCATAGTACAGGTGGATTGCTTGCCATTCTCAACGACGATATTAATCAATTAGAGCGCTTTTTAGATGTCGGTGCCAATGATATTTTACAGATTGTTACTGCAGTACTAACCGTTGGCATCGGATTTATGGTCGTTGCTCCCAATATCGCTTGGATGACCGCTCTACCTATGCCAATTATTGTGTGGGGGTCTTTTGCGTTCCAAAAACATCTCGCACCTCTTTATAAAGATGTTCGGGAAAAAGTGAGCCTGCTCAGTTCTCGTCTCTCTAACAATTTGAGCGGTATTACTACCATTAAAAGTTTTACCACAGAAGCCTACGAATTGGAACGACTAACCCAAGATAGCGAGGCTTACCGACAAAGTAACTATAGGGCGATCGCCCTCAGTGCGGCTTTTATTCCCCTGATTCGCATTGCCATTTTATGCGGTTTTACAGCGACACTCTTGGTGGGAGGGTTAAACGTGGTAGAAGGACGCTTATCTGTGGGTATTTATAGCTCCTTGGTCTTTATGACCCAACGCTTGCTCTGGCCTCTCACCAGTTTGGGCAAAACTTTAGACCAATATCAGCGATCGATGGCCTCCACCTATCGCGTCCTGAATTTGCTCGATACTCCCATTAATATTCCTTCTGGGCATCTTTCTCTCCCTCACATAGAAGGTAAAATCGAGCTAGAGAATGTCAATTTCACTTATAGCGATCGCAATCCTGTTTTAGAAAATCTTTCTCTAATAATTCCCACAGGACAAACCATCGGGATTGCTGGGGCGACAGGTTCGGGGAAAAGTACCCTCATTAAACTCCTTTTGCGCTTTTATGAAATCCAAGATGGAAAAATTAGCATTGATGGAGTAGATATTCGCGATATTCGCCTAAAAGATTTGCGAAGGGCGATCGCCTTAGTCAGCCAAGATGTATTCTTATTTCACGGTAACGTGCAGGAAAATATTGCCTACGGAACCCCAGAAGCGACCTTTAACGAAATAGTTGCAGCAGCCAAACTCGCAGAAGCCCACGAATTTATCACCGCCCTGCCGCAACAATACAATACCATTGTCGGGGAGCGAGGGCAAAAGCTATCGGGAGGTCAGAGACAGCGCATCGCGATCGCTCGAGCCATTCTCAAAAACCCCCCCATTCTCATCCTCGACGAAGCCACCTCTGCGGTAGACAATGAAACCGAGGCCGCGATCGCCCGCTCCTTAGAGCATATCACCGAAAATCGGACCACCATTGCCATCGCCCATCGTCTCTCCACTATTCGCAATGCCGATTGTATCTACGTCATGGATCGCGGTCAAATTGTCGAGGGGGGCAAACATGAAGAATTATTAAAACTCAATGGTATTTACGCCAACTTATGGAGGGTGCAAACTGGCATAAAATAAATTAAGTATAAATACTGAACTATTCCCTATTCCCTATTTCCTAATTCAACTCTCCCATCCCAAAGCCTCAATAACGCGATCGCCAAGTTGTACTGGGTCAAAAGGTTTCGTCAATACAGCCTTAACCCCAAGTTGAGCATAGCGTCTTTGTTCGGCAGCCTGTACCTTAGCCGTGAGAAAAATAACAGGAATAGCTTGGGTAATTGGGTTTTCTTGGAGTTTTGTCCAAGTTGTCGGTCCGTCCAAATCTGGCATCATCACGTCCAAAAGAATGGCATCAGGTCTTTCATCAAGAGCAACCTTTAACCCTTCTGCCCCCGATGATGCTGTTAATACCTCCCATTCAGTATTAATCTCCAAACTCAACTGCGCGACGGCTCGAATATCTGCCTCATCATCTACAATCAAAATTCGTCGCTTGGCCATCTTCTCAATTCCACCTCTTTGGGATGCTGCTCTTTCAGTTTGACAAACCGAAAAAGCATTTTGTCCGACTCAAGGCATTTTGACATAATCCCACCGCTAAATCAAAGTATTAGTAAGAGCTTTTCTAGCGATCGCCGTCCCAGTTTAAAAAGCCAGCAATTTGTTCTCCTAAGTTCGTACAATCGTAGGGTTGCGCGATCGCCCCAGCTACTCCCAATTGGTTGAAATGTTGCCGATCTGCACGACGAAGGCGATCGAGAGTGAGAATAATGGGGATATTCTGTGTGGCAGGATGTTCCAAGAGTTGTTGTAAAATTTCAAGGGGATTTGTATCTAAGGGCGCTAAATTGACGAGAATAGCATGGGGTTTTTGGTTTTGGGCAATATTAAACCCTTCGCTATAAGAATGAGCCACCCAGATTTTCCAATCCGTCATCAGCTCCAATCCCATTTGTGTGACATAACGACGATCTTCTTCACAATCGATCAGTAAGAGATGTTTGCGGTTCATCTTTGCTTGAGTCATCTTTGTCTGAGTCCTAGACAATTTCCAAGATAGCTCTGTATGAATTCTCTCTCTTGCAGGATGACAAAATGGTTTAACAGGGGGTATTGATGGGATTAGCTGAAAGCTCGTTACCATTAGTTTGATGAATTTAATAAAGAGGATTGTTATTAGAGAAAAAATAAGATCTAAATGTGAAGAAGTTGTGAAGACAGTCCTTTTCTTTACAAATCGTAATAAAACCAGTTTGCAGAAAATTAGGAAATTTGTAGGAACGTGGACTAGAACGTTTTTGAATGAAGCATTATGGCGGTGGTAAAGGAAGAGTAAAGTAAAAAGAACTCCCTTTACCCACCGTGCTTTCCACCCACATTGTGCCTTGATGTCGCTGGATAATTTCGCGACAGATCGGCAAACCCAAACCCGTGCCTCCTTTTTCTCGTGAGTCAGAAGCATCCACTTGCTGAAAGCGACCAAAAATACTTTCCAGCTTATCCTTGGGAATTCCCCGACCGCGATCTTTCACCTCAAATAAAATCTGTTCTTGTTGTGGGACAATCCCAATCCCCACCATACTGCGAGGGTTAGAAAATTTAATGGCATTACTGATCAAATTGGTGAGGGTTTGCAAGATTTGATCGGGATCGGCCCAAATCATTGTTGTGGGGGGAGATTCGAGATAAGGATTCTCCTCTGAGCTTGCATCTCTTAACCAAAACGGACGACGATCGCATTTTAAACATAAGCTAATCTCTGCCTGTTCTGCCATGACCTGCATGGCTTCGGCAGCTTGAATCATCAGCGCAATACCATTACAGTGTTGTTTAACAATTTTCACTTTTCCCGACTCAATGCGTTCTAAATCCAAAATGTCATTGAGCAAACGGGTGAGGCGATCGGTATTATTAATGGCAATATTGAGCATTTGCTGCCCTCTCTCCTCAAATTTACCGAGACGACCCGTCGCCAGAAGTCCTAAAGAACCGCGAATTGACGTAAGTGGAGTTCGCAATTCGTGGCTGGCCACAGAAATAAATTCATCTTTCATCTGTTCGACAGCTTTGCGCTCCGTAATATCCACTAAAGAGATTAAATAGGCAGAAGCATCTCCCTCCCAAGTAATAGTTCCCGCTCGCATTTCGACAATGCAAGAGCTTCCATCCTGCCGGAGAATGGAAAGTTCGCATTTTTGTTGGGAAGTGAGGGGCATCCCCAAATGAAACCCGAGTAATTGCTGTTCGTTACGACCAAAAATCTGTTTGGCTGCGGCATTGAAAAAGCAAATGGTGCCAGCGCGATCGCAGACGACAATGCCATAAGCGCTATGCTCGATCGTGCGCCGTAATTGCTTTTCGCTTTCTCGCAGCGCCTCCTCTGCCCGGCTGCGCTCGGTAATTTCAGTTTGTAGCTTTTCGTTCGTTGCTTGTAGTTCCCCCGTGCGTTCTGCCACCATATCTTCGAGGCGATCGAGAAGTTGTGCTTGAGAAACAGCAATCCCAATTTGGTCGGCCAAAGAAGTTAATAATTCAATCTCGTCAGATTGCCAATGGTGAGGAGCGTAACATTGGTGAACGATTAAAGCACCCCAGGTTTTTTCTTGAATAAAGATGGGGACCACCAGTTGAGCGCAAAAATGCAACTCCGACGGTAGGGCGATCGCGGTTGGAGAACTGCTGAGATCGTCGATGGTCCAAAAGTTGCCCGGTTGAAAATCTGGAGGGGAAACCGTCTCGGGGGTGGAAATCTGGAGAGTTAGCCCGCATACCTTGGTTAAGCCTGGTAAAACTGCTTCTTGTCGGGCAATCCCGTCTCGCCCAGATTGCCATTGCCAAATAAAGACGCGATCGGCATGAAGTAATTGTTGCACTTCGAGGACTGCGGTTTGCAGAATTTCCTCTAAATCTAAAGACTGGCGAATTTTTAGCGTTAATTCTGACAGCAATTGCGATCGCCGATAGGCGCGTTGTAACTGCTTTTGTGCCTCAACGCGGGCGGTAATATCAATGCCAACAAAAACCGCAGTTTGCTCTTGCTGATACTTCTGCGCCACAATCAAATAGTCTCGTTGTTGTCTTTCCCATTCCAGAGTTAAGGTTTGAGCAATGGTAGTTTCGTCGGAGTGGAAAAACGCTTCTACGAATTCGACAAAATTTTTCCCTTGCTGAAAAAAGCCCAAAGGTTGGTGAATAAAAGCATTGGGAGACATTTGAAATGCCTGTGCTAATTGGCGATTTGCTCCTAAATATTGCAGGGAATTATCCTCAGATAAACCAACCCAAGAAACAAAACCGGGGACGGCATCTAAAACCGCTTGTAATTGCTCCTTAGCCTCTTGTAGGGCGCGTTCCGATCGCTTGCGATCGCTAATGTCATAAGCAATACCCAAGATTTGATAAATTTCTCCCTCGCCATCCAATAGAGGGACGTAACTCATCACAAAAGTTCGTTCCTCACCATTGGCAATCCTGAAAGTACATTCCTGAGTTTGGCGACTGCGGCTGCGGGCAGCATCTTCTAGAAGCGGGAGATAATTTTGGATGCTGTCCTGGGCAAAAAGTTCGCCATCGGTCTTACCCAGCATTTCCTCGGCGGTTTTCTGCCACACCTCAAGGGCGCGGGCATTGGCAAATTGATACTGTAGGTGGCGATCGTAAATGGCAAAAATATCGGGAATATTATCAACGGCGAGGCGAAAGCGTTCTTCGGATTTTGCCAGTTCAATCTCGGTTTGAATGCGATCGTTAATTTCTGCTTGTAGGGTAGTATTGGCCTGTTGGAGTTGCTGGGTGCGCTCCTGGACGCGATATTCTAATTCATCATTGAGTTGTTGCAATTTCATTTCTGCACGGACGCGATCGCTAATATCTCGCGCTACCCAGATCGCTGATTGTTCGGATAGGGCAGAAACGCTGGCGGCAAACCAAATCTGTTTCCCGTTCACGTCTAAACTGTACTCAAAGGCGATGGTTTGCTGTTGGGTAATGGCATCTTGAATGGGAAGCCAAAAGGCGGGCTGTGCCTTATCCCCAAAAAAGTTGGCAAAGGTAGCCTCGATGGTCAAATTGCCTTCTTCATTGAAGCGAGCATAACTGGTGGGCATAACTTGAATATTTTCTTGTTCCCTATCCACCACTAAAACGATCTCCGTCATGGCTTCAAAAATACCCCGAATTTCTGCTTCATTAGAACGCAGTTTTTGTTCCATCAACTTCCGTTCGCTGATGTCCCGCGCCACCCAAACCACGGTATCTTCAGACAAAGGAGACAAGCGACCATCCAGCCAAATTTCTCCCCGATCGCCGGAAACCTTGTATTCAATATTGGTGGTTTCCCTTTGTTCTAAGGTTTGTTGGATGGCTTGGTGCAGGCGATCGGCGGTGTCTTGGGGTAAAACTTCGTGTAAGGTTTTACCTAACTGCATTTCTGGACGTTCGATCGCCTTGGCGGTTTTGGTTGGAGCAACTTTCAAACAATTTCCTTGGCGATCGCGCACGATCACCGCGTCTGTCATAGCCGCAAAAATAGCTCGCATTTCCGCTTCCGAGGCTTTGAGGGCTTCCTCTGCTTCCTTGCGTTTGCGTAATGCCGCTTGTCGTTCGGTAATATTTTCAATTAAGCCAAAGGCAAACTGTACCCTTCCCCCTTTTTTCACCGCACAAGTGGTAGAGCGCCCCCAAACTATCTCCCCATTGGCTCGAATGTAGCGTTTTTCGATTTGATAGGATTCTCCCTCTCCTGCCCATAAGGCCATAAAGCGATCGCGATCGCCCTCTCCATCTTCGGGATAAGTTAAATCCAGCAAGTTTAACTGTCCCAAGTCCTGGCGATCGTAGCCGATAAATTTCTCAAACGCTGGATTCGTTTCCACAATACCCCCGTCTTCTCGCAAAATACAAATGCCAATCCCCGCATTGGCAAAAACGGCTCGAAAGCGTTCTTCACTCTCTTGTAGGGCAGTATTGGCTCGCAGGAGGCGCAGTTGATTTTCCACCCGTGCCAGAATTTCTTCTTTCTGAAAAGGCTTGGGAATATAATCCACTCCCCCCACCTCAAAAGCTCTTACTTTATCTTTGGGGTTATCCAAAGCGCTAATAAAAATTACGGGAATATGACGGGTGCGATCGTTCGCTTTCAGTTGCTCGCAAACCTCATAACCATCGAGATCGGGCATCATAATGTCCAGCAGAATTAAATCTGGCGGCATCATCTGGGCGGCAGTCAAAGCCAATGTACCATTGAGGGCAGGGCGCACGTCATATCCCTGTTGGCTCAACAGTTCGGTTAACAACCGCAAATTGGCTGGGGTATCGTCAACGACTAAGATGTTACTTTGGACGGGCGGAAAATTAGAATTCACAGGGGGACTGGGGAATGGTTTCAAGTGGATTGGGGCGCAATGCTTTTGCCTAGGGTGAGAATGGGTCTCTCCTTATAATTTAATAAATTTCTACCTTTTCTTTATTTATTAAGAAAATCTCCGGTCTTCCCGAGTTTTTCACAATTTATCTTTAGACTTAGGTGAAACCACAAACTTCGATTTTCTTTCGATCGCCACCTACAATTAACCAAGTAAATCTCAATGATGATGAAACTGAGTGCATCGATCGCGACTAACGCAATGGGGGATGCGATGAACACCGGACAAAAACAACCCTTTAAACCGTCCCGAAGGACTGAATCGAATCTAGCGATGACCGAACCTGGAGTTAACCCGATCTCGAATCTTGGCGCAGTTTCTCACGAACTACGCACGCCTTTAACTTCAATTCAAGGAGCTTTGGGACTCCTCTTGAGCGGTAAAGTTGATGTTCAAACCCGCGAAGGGCAACAATTGCTCAGAATTGCCGCCAACAATACGAAGCGTTTGCTTCGTTTTACTAATGCGATCGAACAAGATGAGTTTGGTTCCGCTTCTTTAATTTCTAACGAAGCCTTAGAACGTTTGCGTTTGGAGGCAGACTTACAAACAGCTTGGGATAAGGAAGAGTTTCAACTATTTTACCAACCTATTGTTTGTTTGGAGTCCGAAAAAATTCTGGGCTTTGAGGCACTGTTGCGCTGGGATCATCCTCAGCGCGGTTTTGTCCCACCAACGGAGTTCATTCCCATTACTGAAGAAACGCTTTTAATTCACGATCTGGGATTATGGGTTATTGAGCAAGCCTGCAAGCAGTTACGCCAATGGCAGCAGGATTTTCCCCATAGTTCTCCTTTGACTTGTAGTGTCAATCTCTCGGCGTTGCAATTATTACATTCGGGTTTTGTTGAGAATGTTCGCCAAATTTATCAGGACTCGGGGGTTATACCTGGAAGCCTGCGTGTGGAAATTACGGAGAGTATGTTTATTGAAAATTCTCCTGTGGCGATCGCGGCTCTGCAACAACTCAAGGGCTTAAATATTCCGGTCTACCTTGATGATTTTGGCACGGGATACTCATCCCTCGCTCGTTTGCACCAACTCTCTGTAGATGTTCTCAAGATCGATCGCGCTTTTGTTACTCAGGAACAATGGGAAATGATTCGCGGTATTCTCCATTTGGCCAATAGTTTGGGACTTGATACCATTGTTGAAGGAGTTGAAACTCAAGAGGAACTCAAACAGATACAACAATTGGGCTGTACCAAGATTCAAGGGTATTGGTTTTCCCGCCCTTTAGAGGAGGAAAAGGCAACAATTCTCTTACAAAAAGGGGGCAAATGTTAAGGAATTCGGAAGGTTTGGGTTTTTGGGGGTAGTCTTCACAGGTTTTTCACATTCTTTAGATAAAGTCAAAACAGAATCAATCAAAAAACCATTTTGGGTTTCAGAGGAATTATGTTTGACTGTAAAATCGAAATCATGGAAACTTTCTACGAGATTTATTCCGCGACAATGGTTTCTGGCATTATGGGAACTAAAGATTTAGATGTTGTGGAACGAATGAAGGAAGAGTCTACCCTCGTGGATGAACATCGCGATATGATTGAAAGAATTTTTTATGCGATTAAACTGGGACGAATTCAGGTGTTGAACTCAGAACGGATCGGGATGCACTGTGTGGCAGTTTAGGGTTTCGCGATGGACTGCACTCAACTCGAAAAAAGGATGGAAGGGAACAATTTTCTCTTTTGTCCTTTTTTGTTGCGGGTTTGCATTTTGCCCACATCTGTTAAAATGAGAATGAGAATGATTATCATTTTAGCAAGAGTTCTATGTTCTGGGTAAATTTACGGAAAATCGGAGTCGGGTTAGTTTTGCTGGCGATCGCAGGAAACCTGAGTTGCTCTTCGGAGAGAGAAGCGGTGAAACCAGATGCAGGAGAAAGTGTTTCCCCACCTTTACAGGTTGTCGCATCCGGTAGCATTCTCTGCGATTTAACCGATCGCATTGCCCAAGAGAAGATATCTTTAATTTGTTTGATGGACGCAAACCAAGACCCTCATACTTATCGTCCCACTCCCAGCGATCGCAAGGTGATGGAAACAGCAGATTTGATTCTTTATGGGGGTTATAACATTGCACCTCATTTGGAAAAGGTGGTACGGGCTACCAATACGGATGCGCCTAAAATTGCCTTATATGAGGAAGCGATCCCCAAACCCCTTATGAGTGAACATCATCACCATGAAGAAGAAGAGCATAATAAAAAAGGAGAAAGGGAACATCATCACCACGAAGAAGAACATAGTAGTCAAAAAGAAGAACTTGAACCCGATCCCCATGTTTGGCATGATGTCAAAAATGCGATCGCTATTGTGGAAGAGATTAAAAGCCAGTTAATTAAACTTGACCCCGATCGCGCCGAGGCTTATGAGGAAAATACGGAGAAGTATCGCGATCGCTTAGAAAAACTACACATTTGGATTCAAGCACAAATCGCCACCATTCCCCCCCAACAGCGCCTATTAGTGACCACTCACGCAGCTTTTAACTATTACGTCAACGCCTACGGTTTGCAGGGTTCAGAAGCCTTGCAGGGGGTCAGCAGCGAAGAAACGCCAACAGCCGCCCGTGTCAAAGAATTAGCCGAAAAATTGAAAACAATTAAGGTTCCCGTTATCTTTCTGGAAACGACAGCCAGTGCGAGAACCCTAGAAACCGTTGCGCGGGAAGCTAAGATCGCGATCGCCGAGGACAAACTGTTAACCGGAGCATTAGGAGACAAAAACGCTGAAACTGGGAGTTATATTGGCATGATGTCTGCTAATACTTGCGCGATCGTGAAGGGTTTAGGGGGTCAATGTACGCCGTTTCCGTTACCACTGCAATAAAAGATGAATTTCCCTCCATAAACCAACAGCATTAAAAGGTTTAGAGATAATCCCCTTAATCCCTAAATTCCTCATTTCTTGTTTTTCCCGTTCCATAATTTTTGCAGTGATGAAAATGACCGGAATATTTTGAGTTGTTGTATTGCTTTGGAACTGCTGTAACATTTCGATGCCACTGAAGTCAGGCATCATAACATCAAGAAGAATAGCATCGGGACGTTGACTTTCAGCAAGAATTAATCCCTCTTTTCCCGAAGCCGCAGTTAATATTTCCCAGTTAGTTGTTGCTTCGAGAGATAATTCTATCGTTGTTCGGACTCCATCATCATCATCAATCACCAAAATCCGTTTAGGATTCATTTTCCTTTTCCTCTAATATTAAAAATGGTATCGTGAAGTTGAAAGTGCTTCCTTCACTTAAAATACTTTCAGCCCAGATTCGTCCATCATGTTGTTCGACAATCTGACGACAAATCGCTAAACCCAAACCCGTTCCTCCTTTTTGACGGGAATCCGAAGCATCAACTTGTTGAAAACGCTCGAAAATATCATTGAGTCTGTTGGTTGGAATCCCTCTCCCTTGGTCTTGAATGGCAAACAAAACATTCTCACCTTGATGCTCTGCGGTAAGATCGATAGTGGAATTCGGTTGAGAGAATTTAATTGCATTGCTGAGAAGATTTGTTAAAACTTGAATTAGGCGATCGCCATCTGCATAAAACTCGATTTCTTCTTGGGATTTGATATTGAGGGTAATGTTTTCTTGGGAAGCTATGATTTGCATGAGTTCCGTCACTTCTGCGAGTAATTCCGCAGCATTAACTCGCTTCTTGACGAGGTGAATTTTACCGGATTCCAGACGTTCCAATACTAAGATATCCTGAACCAAATTCCTCAAACGTAAAGTATTATTATAGGCAACTTTCAGAGCCTCTTCACTTTTTTTAGAATTGAGTTTGATGCTTTTGTCTGTTAATAATTGTAACATTCCCAAACTTGCCGTTAAAGGAGTCCGTAATTCGTGACTGACCACAGAGATAAATTCATCTTTGATCCGTTCCATCGCCTTGCGATCGCTAATATCGCCAATTAAAGCAAAAAAGCCCTTAACTTCACCAGATTCAATAATATGGGGAATATAACTGGCATTAACCCAACGAGAACCGCCATTAAAATCGGGTAATTCTAGATCGAAACTAACATTTTCTCCAGCCAGAGCCGCATCAATATAAGGACTCACTTGCAGATAAACTTCCTCCCCCATCACTGAACAAATGTGCAATCCTTCAATCTCTTCTGAAGGTCGTCCAAACCAAGTCTCATAAACTCGATTGCTAAAACGATAATAACATTGCTCATCAACATAAGAAATCCAAGCCGGCATCGCATCAGTAATTAAACGTAATTGTTCGGAGCGTCGTCGCAGATGTTCTTCTGTTTGTTTAATTTCATGAATATCAATAAAGCTCAAGACTAGACCTTGGCGCTCTCCTTTTTCGCTCCAATAAGGATTAACACGCAAAAGAAGATTAATCCCTGATGTTCGCAGGCGCATTTCCTGTTCTATGGGATTTTGGTGCAGCAAAACTTGTTGCAATAATTCCATTAAATCATAAGCATTCTCTTGGTCGGGAAGACATTCCAAATTGTGGGAAAAATCCGTTAAAGGACGATTAATATCTCCTTCTCGCAGATTAATCGCTCGGGTAGCTGCGGGGGTGAACTTGCGAATATTAAGATCGAGATCGAGAAAAATAACGCCAATTTCTGTACTTTGGAGCAAATTATCAAGATCGTTATTGAGTTCGACTAATTCTTGAATCTTCGATTGATATTCGGCATTAACAGTGTAGAGTTCTTCGTTAACAGAATGGAGTTCCTCATTGGTACTTTGCAGTTCCTCATTTGAGGCGATTAGTTCTTCATTTGTGGCTTGCTGTTCCTCGTTAGTGGCTTCGAGTTCTTCAATAGTGGTTTGCAAATTCTCGCGAGTTTGTTGAAGTTCGTATTCAAGTTCGTTGATTTGATTGGCGGTTTCTGCATTCACCTCAAAGGTGCGATCGATAATTTCACGGGTTATTTTTTCTTGCTCTTCTAGCAATATAATGAATAACTTTTCTTTCAAGGTTTCATTTAATTCAATTCCCACTTTGAGATCGACGATTTGCAACTGTTCTCCCTGAGTGACCTTAATTCCTGTATATAAGACTGATTCTTGTTCTCGTTTGGCGCGGTGTAAAGCCGTAGACAAAGGCAACTGTAAGGTTAGAGGCACAATGGAAATAACATCCAGATTGGTTTCACCCAAGGGAAATCTCAGTAAATCTGCCATATCGTAAAAAATGCGTAAAAGCCTGTTATTTTCGTTCACTAACAAGCAGGTGGTGCGGCGATCGCCAAAACAGAATTTAAAGACTTTACCCAGTATGCGATCGAGGCGAGGCTGAACCTGTTTTAACTGAATGGGAGATAGCCTGGGAGTCGTGGTGGGTTCTCGGTTAATCGCTAATAAAGAGAGGGGGTTGTCCCGTTTTTTGCGATAAATTTTCCACTTGGAATTAAGGGTTAAAAACTCCCCTTCCAGTATTCCCAGAACTTCTGCACTGCCTAAGAATAAAACACCCTGAGAGCCGAGAGAAAAATGGAGCATTCGCAATACTTGCTGCTGCAAGTCCGGTTTCATATAAATCAGGACGTTACGACAGCTAATCAGATTCATTTGCGAAAAGCCCGCATTTTTGGTTAAGTTGTGGGGGGCAAAAATGAGCATCGATCGCAACTGTCGCCGAACTTGGTAAGAGTCAGATTTATTAAGGAAATAACGTCCCAGTCGTTCTTCTGAAACCTCTTTGCTGATATGTTTGGCATAGATGCCTTTAGAAGCGGTTTCTAGGGCTTTATTATCAAGATCGGTGGCAAAAATTTTTACACTTACGGATTTATTGGCTTTATCTAAGGCTTCATCCACCAACATCGCCATCGTATAGGCTTCTTCTCCGGTGGCACAACCGGCCACCCAAATTCGCAATTGCTGTTGTGGTTCCAAACTCTCAATCAGATTGGGTAAGATTTCCATTTCTAGAATTTGCCACGCTTCAATATCTCGGAAAAAACGAGTCGAACCGATCAAGAAATCTTGAATGAGTAACTGACGTTCTAGGGCGGAACTTTCAAGATAAGTGATATAAGTATGTAGAGAGTGATAGCCATTCAGGGAACAGCGATGATAAATTCTTCTCGAGAGGGTACCTGCTTTATATTGGGAAAAATCGATCGCTTCTTGCTCTTTGAGCAATTCTAAGACTCGTTCGAGTTGTCTGGGTTCGATCGCATTTTCGGTCAGTTGCTCGCTCAAAGGAATATTGCGGGTAATTCGCACAATTTCATAAATAGTTTCGGCCAAGTCTTGAGGGGAGAGGACTTCATCTACTAATCCCGTGGGTAAAGCGTTAGAAGGCATTCCGCTAAATTCTGCCGTTTCTGGGGATTGAATTAGTGCGAGTCCCCCCGATTCTGCAATGGCTTGTAATCCTAGGGTGCCGTCGCTACCCGTCCCAGAAAGCAAAACTGCCATGGTGCGATCTTTGTAGTCTTGAGCTAAAGACTTGAAGAGAATATCAATGGGAAAGTTGATATGTTCTGTATCTTGTTCCCGAAAGCAAAATTTTCCTTTCTCGACAACAACATTGATTCGGGGAGGAATAACATAAACTGAATTCGGCACGATCTCCATGCCATCCGCAATCTGGTGAACCTGAAGGGAA
>NZ_JAYGHV010000019.1:0-25208 GCF_034932145.1 Spirulina sp. 06S082
AATCCAATAAATCCTCGATCGCGCTATTGAGATGAAATTCATGGGCATCTAAACGCATTTCCCCTGCTTCGAGTTTGGAAAAATCGAGAATATCGTTAATAATTGTCAGCAAATTCTCGCCGCTACTTCTCAAGGTTTGCACGAAATCTAACTGTTTATTGTTGAGAGAGGTACTCAACAATAATTCTGTCATGCCCAAGACTCCATTCATCGGGGTGCGAATTTCGTGGCTCATATTGGCGAGGAATTGGGACTTGAGGCGAACATTTTCGAGGGCAGCTTCACGAGCTTGGACTAATTCATCAATGCGATCCGTAACCATAACAATACCGCCGATCGCGCCATCAGATTCAGTCCAAGGATGCAATGCCCAACGCAAATAAAATTGTTGCCCGTCTTCTCGCAAAAACATATCTTCAGGATGGGAGAGTTTTTCTCCTTGTAAGGCGCGTTGGTGCGCCTCTCGCCGGCGATCGGGGATGTCGGGGAAAGTATCGTAGTGATGCCAACCCACTAAGGATATATCGGGAAGTTCGTAGTCCGTCAGCCAGCGATCGCTATGGGCGATATAGTTCATGTTGCGATCGAACATGGCCATGGCAACCGGGGCATTTTTAACGATTTGCTGGAGTTGTTGGCGTTCCCGTTCGAGGTTGGCTTCATAGTTCTTTTGTTCGGTGACATCATGGGCAACGGCATAAATTAAACCTTCTTGAGTAAATGAGGTGGAATTCCAAGACAACCATTTGTAAGAACCATCTTTGCATTGATAGCGATTCTCAAAATAAACTACGTTATTTCCTTGCGCCAGTTGTCCTGCTGCTTCTATAGTGGCATCGAGATCGCCAGGATGAACGAAGTCGAGAAAAGGGCAAGCCATGATTTCTTCTGTTGTATAACCCAAAGTTGCTTCCCAAGCAGGATTTACTCGTTTAAAATAGCCGTCAAAGCCAGCAACACAGAGGAGATCGAGGGATTGGGTAAAGAAGCGATCGCGCTCCATTTCTGCCCGCTTGCGATCGCTGATATCCCGCACCATGGCCAGCACTTCATCCTCCGCACAAGGCACGATCCGCACCTCTTCTTGCCAAATTTTTTCCCCTTTTAGTAATTGATATTCGTAAACTTGCGGTTTCCCCGTGGTCAAAGCCCGTTGTACGCACTTCATCCACTCTCTGGCTGTCTTGAGGGGGAGAATCTCGTGCAGATTGGCACTTTTTTTGATTTTATTGGGTTTAAATAACTCAACTTCACCCCCACTAATAACATCAAGATATTCTCCATCGGCTTTCATGCGAATCAATAGATCGGGTATTGCTTGAACCAAAGCGCGGTTTCTGGCTTCACTTTGACGCAATTTTTCCTCCGCTTGCTTGCGATCGCTGATATCCCGAATAATCATGAGAACTTCATCTTCCCCGCAAGGAACGATTCTCGCTTCCTCCTGCCAAATTTTTTCGTCCTTCACCAACTCATATTCATAAACTTGCGGTTCTCCGGTAGATAAAGCCCGTTGTACATATTCCATACGCTCTCGAGCTTGATCTTGGGGTAAAATATCGTAAATATTGGCAGATATCCGACTGCGATCGGGATCGAACATTTGCACCTGACTGCCATTAATAATATCGAGATATTCTCCATCGGCTTTCATGCGAACCAATAGATCGGGTATTGCTTGAACTAAGGCGCGATTTCTGGTTTCGCTTTGGCGCAATTCTAGTTCTGTTTGCTTGCGATCGCTAATCTTGCGAATGATACAAACGGCTTCTTCTTCGGAAAACGGCACTGTGCGACACTCGAAATAGTCTTCGCGATCGCCGATGGGAAGCACATACTCAACGGTGACAAGGGATTTATCGCGTAGGGCATCATCAATAGTTTGCTGCATTTTCTGGGCGATCGCTTCTGGTAAAACTTCACAAATATACTTGCCTAAAAATGTTTCAGGAGGTGCATATAAATCACCAAAATTCGAGGTTTTGCAGTCGAGAAACTGACCCTCTGCTGAGATGCGGAAAAAGAGATCGGGAATGGCTTCAAAAATCACTTGCAATTCGGTGTTTTTCTGGGCAAGGGTGGCTTCTGCTTCCTTGCGATCGCCTATATCTTGAAAAATACTCACAAAGTGTTTGGGGTTTCCTTCCTCAGTCCAAACGAGAGAAACCGTAAGATTTGTCCAAATGGGAGTCCCATCTTTGTGCAGGTAGCGCTTTTCGAGGGAATAAGTATTCCTTTCCCCTCGTAGCAATTCGTTAACCCGTTCGACGCTGATCTCAAAATCCTCGGGATGAGTAATATCGCGGAAGTTTAATTGTAAGAGTTCTTCCGGCAAATATCCCAACATCTGACAGAGTTTTTGATTGACTCGGGCAAAGGTGCCATCGGGGTAAACTTGGGCAATGCCCACGGCCGCTTGTTCAAAGGTATGTCGGAAGCGTTCTTCGCTATCTTGGAGGGCAATTTGGCTGGTAAGGCGATCGCGAATATCGCGAATAAAAGCGCAAATATATTCTTGTCCGTCGAATTCGATGTAATTGGCGAGAATTTCAATGGGAATTAAATCCCCTGCTTTAGTCTGCAAAACCGATTCTAAGGTGAGAGACTGGTATTGCTGAACTTGCTGCCAAAATTCCGGCCAACTTTCGCGGCTGACGTTGGGATCGATATCAAAAACACTTAAAGCGAGTAATTCTTGCCGAGAATCGCCATGGATGGTGCAAGCTGCTTCGTTGACGCGAACGATTTGCCCGCGATCGTTCACCCAAATGATGATTTCGGCGGCACTATCCATGGCAAATTGGGTAAAGCGCAATTCTCGTTCGATGCCCTTGCGATCGCTAATATCTCGTTCAATGCTCACATAACAGGTGGGTTCTCCGCTTTCATTGCGAATGGTAAAAGCAGAGATGTCGAGATCGAGGGCTGTTCCAGTTTTTGTGTGGGAGATGGCCTCGCCACGATAGCTTCCTGTTTCTGCTAATTCTCCGGCGATCGCGCCAAAGGTGTCATTACCCAGATGAATACTAGGAGTCTCTCCTTGCAGTTCTTCGGCGCTATAACCAATTAAGTTGATATAAGTGTTATTTTGCTCGAGATAGTACCCTGCTGGGTCAATAATGGCGATCGCATCGTTGGCATTGGCGACGATTTCCCGATACAGTTTGAGTTGTGCTTGGGACTCTTGGCGATCGGTAACATCTCGAAAAATTCCCGATATGCCCAATCGTTCTCCATCTTCGTTTAAAAATGGATTGGCAAATATTTCCAGCCAGCGAATACTACCATCAAAGTGCATCCATTTCCTTTGCCCATGATAGATGAAAGTTTGGCCGTTCATCAACTGATTAAACTGCTCTGTTACCTCGAGGCGATCGCCAGGATGAATGAACTCAAATATACTTTTGCCGAGGGTTTCAGTAACGTTATAACCGAGAATTTTCTGCCAAGCGGGGTTAAGAAATACCCAATTTCCTTGGCGATCGCTTTGAAAGATAATTTCTTTACTTCCCTCAATCACAGAACGATAGCGGGTTTCGCTTTCTCTTAAAGCGGTTTCTGATTCTTGCCGGAGATCTATCTCTTGACGAAGTTGTTGATTTCTCGCCTCTAGTTCTGCGGTTCTCTCCTGCACTAATGCTTCTAAATTTTCTTGTTCTTGGCGCAATTGATTTTCAGCTTGTTTGCGCCGCACAATCTCTTTTTCTAACTCCTTGAGCGAGATTTGTAAATTTGCCGTGCGTCGATTTAATTCTGCATCAAGTTCTTCCGATGCTTGTCGCAGGAGTTCCTCAATTTTACTGCGTTCGATGGAATAATGTAGGGTTCGCATTAACAAGCGACTGCTTAATTCTCCCTTCAATAAATAATCTTGCGCCCCCACTTGAATCGCTTTTAGGGCAGTTTCTTCGTCTTCCAATCCCGTCAAAACAACAATCGGCGGTAAAGTCTGCCATTGCTCTAATTTCAACATTTCTGAAGTGTTTTGTCGGCGGGCAAGACTCTCTTTTTTGAGGCGCGTTAATGTCTCTAAACCCCGACTGTCTGGCAGAAAAAGATCGAGCAATATTGCATCGAAATGGTTATTTTCGAGATGCGCGATCGCGTCAGCTAAAGTTTTAACGCAAATTAATTCGATATCAAAAGTGGGAACATTTAGTAGGAGAATCTTCAATAATCTACTATCGACAAGATTATCTTCCACTAAAAGAATTTGATAGCTTGTATTTTCGTTCATCGTTCCATTCCAAACATCCCACTATAAATCTCTCAATCAATTCTGAGCAGATGCACGATAATTGAATTGCTAGAGACTAATGATGATAGTCTAACCCTTTTAACTAATTCTCAGTTCCTTATATTGATAATTATTCATTGTTCATTGATAAGCCACCACTAACAGGAGGTATTAAAACAACTTCATCCTCATTTTTTAAAAGAGTGTTTCTGCTCACAAATTCAAAGTTAATACCAAAGCGAGTCAGTTCTCGCCATTGTTCTAAATAAGGATGTTGCGCGATCGCCCGTTCCAAAACCGCAGAAACAGGTGTATTGTCAGGAAACTCCCAACGCATTTCGGAACAACCATAAGCCTCTTGATAAGCGGCAAAAAATTTAACAGTAACGATCATGGAAAATGATAAGGGATAAATGATGACTGATGACTGATAATATGATGATATAGTAGGGGTTTGGTCTCCAAACCCTAGGAGTTTGGAGACCAAACCCTGATATTGTCTTAATGATTGAAGGTATGGAGCAGGAGATTGCAACTGCGTTAGAAGCGCTAACAGAGGTTGAATGGGTGACAGGGGAGAAATTGGCAGTAGATTGGCAAAAGCAACTCTATTGTCTTGGTCTTAATTTATCTTCAATTGCTGCGGTTTTTCCGAACACTGTTGAGCAACTTTCTCAGGTTGTTGAACTTGCGGCCGCAAAACAGGGGAAGATAATTCCTTGTGGTAATGGCAGTAAACTATCCTGGGGAGGACTCGTAGGGGTTTGGTCTCCAAACCCAGGAGTTTTGTCAAACCCAGAGGTTTTGTCAAACCCAGAGGTTTTGTCAAACCCAGGAGTTTTGTCAAACCCAGAGGTTTTGTCTCCAAACCCAGCACAACTCTTAGTGAGTACCCAAAGACTCGATCGCATTATCGAACACGCTGTGGGGGATCTCACTGTTACAGTAGAAGCTGGCGTTAAGTTTGCAGATTTACAAGCAGTTTTACAACCCACTGGACAATTTTTACCCCTCGATCCTGCCTATGCCAATGATGCAACATTGGGGGGCATTGTGGCAACAGCAGACTCGGGAAGTTGGCGACATCGTTATGGGGGTGTGCGAGATTGATTGTTAGGATTATCCTTTGTGCGCGGGGATGGAAAACTGGCTAAAGCAGGAGGAAGAGTGGTTAAAAATGTAGCAGGATATGACTTAATGAAATTATTTTCCGGCTCTTATGGTAGTTTGGGAATTATTTCTCAATTAACCTTTCGCACCTATCCTTTATTGCCAGAATCGGGAACAATTTTGTTAACCGGAGAAGCCGATCGAATTGCCTCCATTTCACAAACACTGCTCAATTCTGCCTTGAGTCCTACTCGCGTTGATTTACTTTCTTGTGGCATTTTAAAAGAGTTAGAAATTGTGGGAAAATTGGGTTTAGCCGTACAGTTTGCAAGTATTCTCGAAAGTGTTAAGGAACAACAAGAAAGACTATCCAGTTGGGGAGAAAAATTGGGGTTAAACGTAATTTGCGATCGCCAAATTTGGCCGCAAGTTCATCAACTGACGCGAGGGGGACAAGATTCCGATGCAGCGATCGCCAAAATCGGTCTTCTTCCCTCCCATGCTGTTAAATTTTTACAAGAATTAGAGGAGATTTCCCCACAGCAAGATTTAGGACTCATTCATGCAGGTAGTGGCTTAGGTTATCTGCATCTGACTGGAGAAGATATTGCTCTGCGTCTGAAACAATTGCGGGAAATTTGTCAAGAAAAGCAAGGATTCTTAACAATTTTAGAAGCGCCGATCGCCATAAAAAAACAGTTAGAACCCTGGGGATATACGGGAAATGCTTTAGAGTTAATGAGACAAATTCAACAAAAATTCGATCGCGATCGCCTATTCAATTCAGGGCGTTTTCTCGTCTAAACGTTAATCATTGCCCATTACCAAAACAGTATTTTGTCCGCCAAAACCAAAACTCAAACAAAGGGTATTGTTAATGTTTGCCGATCGCGCTTCTCGAATAAAATTTAAGTCAAATTCTGGCACTTGTAAACCCGTGCAAGGGGGCAAAACTTGATGTTTTAAGGCCAATAAACAAAAGGCGACACCCAATGCCCCAGATGCCCCCAAAGTATGTCCCGTTGCCCCTTTAGTGGAACTGAGGGGAACATTTTCGGGAAATAAATGGCCAATTAAGTTTGCTTCATTGCGATCGTTTAACCGCGTGCTGGTACCATGAGCGTGAATGTAATCAATATCATCAAGAGTTAAATTGCTGCGTTCGATCGCATCTTTAATGGCGATCGCGGCACTTTTTCCCTCTAGCTCTGGCGCACTTAAATGATACCCATCTGCTGTTGCGCCAAATCCCAAAATTTTGCCGTAGCACGTAGCTCCTCGCTTTTGTGCGAGTTCTTGAGATTCTAAAACCAAAATCCCTCCACCTTCCCCCAAAACCAAGCCCTCGCGCTGCCGATCGAAGGGATAACAACCCGTTTTAGCTAACGCCCCCATTCTCTCAAATCCGGTTAGAGTTAAAGGGGTGATAGGCATTTCCACCGCACCCGCTAAGACGCGATCGCACTCCCCCATGCGAATTAGTTCGGCTCCCCGCGCGATCGCCCATAACCCCGTCGCACAAGCTGCCATAGGCGCAAGTACGGGCGCTCTCGTGGCGATCGTCCTGGCTGCTACAATTGCCCCTCGATTGGGCAAAGTCTCCAGCCAAGGAGAATTGGGAAGGGGGAATTGTTCCCAGAGTCCTTGACAGCTACGACTCGAACCGATCGCCACACCACAATCCGGTAAAGGCAGGGATAAACCCGCATCGGCGATCGCGGCACGAACGACTTTTTCGGCGATCGCGCTAAATTCTCCCGGTTGGCTGTCAATTAATCCCAAAGGATAGGGGGGAAGTTCAGGAAAGGGCTGATGCCAAGCGATTCCCACTTCCCCCCCGATTAAACTCCGCCAACTGGTACTTAAAGAACCTAAAGCGGAAACCAAACCAATCCCAGTGACGACAACTTCCACTCGTTTCTCGTGGTTCAGGAAATATGACGGTAGGGATTTGGGAACCAAACCCCTACCCCTCGTTAAGATTTCTTAAGATTTTCTAATCCTTCAATCACCTTCGCCGACTCAATGCGATCGCCTTGATCGATCGCTTCAACCGCTTCCATGCTCTCTGGAGTCACATAGCCAAAAACAGCATAATCTCCGTCCAAGAAACCCAAATCCGTGAGGGCAAAATAAAATTGAGAAGAAGCAGAATCCGGCATGGGCGATCGCGCCATGGCGATCGCCCCCTTAGTATGGCGTAAAGCGGGAGGAGCCGAAACTCTTGCCTGTTTGAGCGTTTGACCATAAACGGGAGCCTCTGCACCTTCAGGGGTAATTTCCAAAGGAATGTAGCGAGGTTGCTGAGTGTCAGGATCGATAAAACTCCCCGTCCCCAAACGAGCAACCGGAAAACTGGGATCCTTGCTTTGAGGGTCTCCCCCTTGAGCAACAAAAGGCTGAGGCTCCTTAATGACGCGGTGAAAAACCAGCCCATTATAAGTACCCCGCTCTACCAAATCCACAAAATTACCCGCCGTAACAGGAGCATTTTTTCCATCAACTTCGATCCGAATTGATGTACCATTCACCTTCATCTCCACCATCGCCAACCCTTCTAATTGAGGGAGTTCGCTGATATCTTGACTGCTAACCCCTGCCGTAATCGTATTGGCTTCTGCGGTACTTGCCGTTGAGCTTACTGGAGGTTCGCTGCACCCCACCAATATCAAAGAAATGGCCGCGATCGCTAAAATAGACGTTTTCAACCACAACATTCGTAATTTATTTTTCATGTTTTCTTCAAAGAATTAAGATGAATTTTGATTTTTCTTATAACCCTTCTAAAGGAACTTGAAGAAACCGAGCCATTTCTGCCCCTTGATTTTCCAGTTCTGCAAGGGAAAGCGGTTCTCCCGCCCGAGAAAGCGGAATATCCCGTTGTTTTTTAACCCGCAAATAGAGCGATCGCTTCGGATTCAAACCCTCGCGAATTTCTGCCTTCACCGACTGAATATCATCTAAAGGGTATTCAATCTCAATGCGGCGATTTTTACCTGGAAATCCTTGGCGAAAAATCCTCATTTTTCCTGTTTTTTTGTTGAATTCGTTGTAGCCTCCGCCAACATCCAAAAGAATTACAACCACTAAATAGATTGCGACAAGACTTCCGGCAAAGCCGTAAAATAAAAGCGCAACACCTTGGGGAAAAAACACTAAATTACGGGTGTCGCTCACGAGCAAGAAATTTTTCTGGAAATAGCTCGAAAGCCCTGCCAATAAAAAGCCCACTCCCCCCATTGCTGAAATAATCGCCCAAAAATAATTACTGAAGCGACGAGAGCCAATAATCTCTTGGCGCAGGATAAGACTGTCTTGCTGTGTCGTCGGTGCTGTCATGGAGTCAATAATTGCCCTGTTCGTTTTAATAATCTCTCATTGTAGGGGAAGTTGAGAAATTGAGAGTTAGCAGAGAGGGAGAGAAGAGTAGGAATCGGGTCAATGCCTTTGTTTCTCATCCTTTTAGCACGCTTCCTTCTGTCCTAAGCAAGATTTCTGAGGAAAGATGTGTCAATTTGTAAAATTTTCGGTAATAATGTTTTAAGCGGGTCAAGTGCCGATGCCTAAATGTTCTCAGTCAAAAACCAGACCAAAAACAAGGCAGTTTTGGTTGGTCTCGACCTCGTGGTAATGTTAATAAACGTAAAAACCGTTTTGGAATCGCAATCCAAACGGGAAGAGACCACAAGAAGTAACAAATCCCTAGCACAATCCCTTGTCTAGCTTTGTTACTCCCACATCTCTTTTAAAAAATCTTGCCCCGATTGATAATAAGCAAGAGGTTTTTTGATTATGACCGTAGCAATGGGACGCGCCCAGGCACAACGAGGATGGTTTGATGTCCTCGATGACTGGCTCAAACGCGATCGCTTCGTTTTTATCGGTTGGTCGGGTTTACTCCTGTTCCCCTGCGCCTATCTCGCACTAGGGGGCTGGCTCACCGGCACAACCTTCGTTACATCTTGGTATAGCCACGGTTTGGCTTCTTCCTACTTGGAAGGCTGTAACTTCCTCACCGTCGCTGTTTCCTCCCCTCCTAATAGTTTGGGACATTCCTTAATTTTCCTCTGGGGTCCCGAGGCACAATGGAACTTTACCCATTGGTGTCAATTGGGAGGACTCTGGACCTTCGTTGCCCTCCACGGTGCTTTTGGACTGATTGGCTTCATGCTGCGTCAGTTTGAAATTGCTCGTTTGGTGGGCATTCGTCCTTATAACGCGATCGCCTTCTCCGGACCGATTTCCGTATTCGTCAGTGTTTTTCTGATGTATCCCCTAGGACAGTCGGGTTGGTTTTTCGGACCCAGCTTTGGGGTAGCGGGAATTTTCCGTTTCATCTTGTTCCTACAAGGTTTCCACAACTGGACCCTGAACCCCTTCCACATGATGGGAGTAGCAGGAATCCTGGGAGGTGCATTACTCTGCGCCATCCACGGAGCCACAGTAGAGAATACCCTATTTGAAGATGGAGATTCTTCCACCACTTTCCGGGCGTTTAACCCCACCCAAGCGGAAGAAACCTACTCTATGGTGACAGCAAACCGTTTCTGGAGTCAGATTTTCGGCATTGCCTTCTCCAACAAGCGTTGGTTACACTTTTTCATGCTCTTTGTTCCGGTAACGGGACTATGGATGAGTTCAGTAGGAATTGTCGGTTTAGCTTTAAACCTACGTGCTTACGATTTTGTCTCTCAGGAGATTCGTGCGGCAGAAGACCCCGAATTTGAGACATTCTACACCAAGAATATCCTGTTAAATGAAGGTCTGCGAGCTTGGTTAGCTCCCGAAGACCAACCCCATCAAAACTTTAAATTCCCCGAGGAGGTATTGCCGCGTGGTAACGCTCTCTAATACATCTTTTGCCGGCGCAGGCCGCGATCTAGAATCATCCGGCTTTGCTTGGTGGGCAGGAAATGCCCGTCTCATCGAACTTTCCGGTAAACTGCTTGGCGCTCACGTCGCCCATGCCGGACTGATCGTCTTTTGGACTGGGGCAATGACTTTGTTTGAAGTCGCCCACTTTAACATCGATAAGCCCATGTACGAACAGGGCTGTATTCTCCTTCCTCACCTCGCTACTTTAGGCTGGGGTGTTGGACCCGGTGGCGAAGTCATCAATACATTCCCTTATTTCGTTGTTGGCGTACTGCATATCATTTCCTCAGCCGTTCTTGGCTTGGGCGGTATTTATCACGCCATTCGCGGACCTGAAGTTTTAGAAGATTATTCTGATTTCTTCGGCTACGATTGGGCTGATAAAAACCAAATGACCAATATTATCGGCTATCACCTCATCCTGTTAGGTTGCGGTGCCTTGCTGTTGGTTTTTAAAGCCATGTTCTTTGGCGGTGTTTACGATAGTTGGGCTCCCGGTGGCGGCGATGTCCGAATTATCAGCAATCCAACTTTAAATCCTGCTGTCATTTTCGGGTACTTAATCAAAGCACCTTTTGGCGGCGAAGGTTGGATTATCAGCGTCGATAATATGGAAGATATTATTGGCGGTCATGTCTGGATCGGGCTGATTTGCATTGGTGGCGGTGTTTGGCACATTTTGACCAAGCCTTTCGCTTGGGCGCGTCGTGCCTTGATTTGGACGGGAGAGGCCTATCTGTCCTACAGCTTGGCGGCTGTATCTTTGATGGCTTTGATTGCCTCTTTCTATGTCTGGTTTAACAACACGGCTTATCCCAGCGAATTCTATGGACCAACCAACGCCGAAGCCTCTCAAGCTCAAGCGATGGTGTTCCTTGCTCGCGACCAAAGCCTCGGTGCAAATATTGGTTCTGCTCAAGGACCGACAGGTTTGGGTAAATACCTGATGCGCTCTCCCACTGGAGAAATTATTTTTGGTGGAGAAACCATGCGTTTCTGGGATTTCCGAGGACCTTGGCTCGAGCCTTTACGCGGACCGAATGGTTTGGACTTAGACAAGCTCAGAAATGATATTCAGCCCTGGCAATTACGTCGTGCTGCTGAATACATGACTCATGCGCCGAACGGATCTATCAATTCGGTTGGTGGCATTATTACCGAGCCGAACTCGTTTAATTACGTTAACCCTCGTGCTTGGTTGGGAACTGCTCACTTTGTGTTAGGGTTCTTTTTCTTGATCGGACACTGGTGGCACGCTGGACGCGCTCGTGCGGCTGCGGCTGGTTTTGAGAAAGGAATCGAACGCGAAACCGAACCGGTTCTCTCTATGCCTGACCTCGACTAGAATTGAGGGATTAGAGCCATTCTAATTTGAGTTAAAACTCCTGCCTTCGGGCGGGAGTTTTTGTGGTTATACTTTCCTTAGATATTGGGCAATACAGCGAGTTTCATGACTACAACTACTTATCAATGGACAATCGAACGCTATCATCAAGCCATCGAAGCAGAAATTTTTGCGAATGATTCCGTGGAGCTATTAGAGGGAGAAATTTTAATTATGTCCCCCGAACGAGAATCTCACGCTTATTACAATACCGCCGTTGCCGACGAATTGAGAAGATTATTGGGCGATCGCGTTCAAATTCGGGATGCAAAACCGATTATTCTTCCTAATAATTCTGAACCCATACCGGATATTACAATTGCGAAGCCGTTGGGTTTGGTTTATTTAGAACATCACCCCTATCCAGAAGATATTTTTTGGTTAATTGAATTTGCTAACACGACTTTAAGTAAGGATTTAGGGCGGAAAAAAGATATTTATAGCAATGCGGGAATACAAGAATATTGGGTAGTAGACCTCAAAAATTTGCGTTTGAAGGTGTTTCGAGATTTACACAATGGGAATTATGAGACAGAGTTAACGCTAACGGATGGTTGGGTTACACCGTTAGCATTTCCCGATGTTCGAGTTGAAGTTCGGCGATTGATGCGATCGCTTTAAATAGAAGATGCGATCGCTTTAAATAGAAGATGCGATCGCCTATCCAGTAAACTCCTCTATTCTTTCGGCAAAGCGGAGTTTGGCTGAACGAGAACGGGGATTATTTTGAATTTCTTCAGATTGAGCAGTAATTGGTTTTTTAGTAATAACTTTGAGTAAATTGGAATTACGAAAACTGTGTTTGACGATGCGATCTTCTAAACTATGAAAGCTAATAATACCAATTATTCCACCAATTGTCAACCATTCGGGAGCAATTTCTATTAATTTTTCTAAGGATTCTAGTTCAGTATTAACGGCAATTCGCAAGGCTTGAAAAGTTCGCGTTGCGGGATGGATTTTAGCGTGGCGATATTTAGAAGGGACGGCGTAATAAATAAGTTCTGCTAGTTCCTTAGTTGTTTGTAAAGGGCGCTTTTCAACAATATGTCTGGCAATGCGTCGAGAGAGTCTTTCTTCTCCATATTGATAGATAAGATTAGCCAGTTCTGTTTCCGATCGCCGATTAACAATTTCGGCAGCAGTTAAGGATTGACGGGTATCCATTCGCATATCTAATGCTGCTTCTTGTTGAAAACTAAAACCCCGATCGCCATCGTCGAATTGAGGAGAACTTACCCCTAGATCGGCAATGATTCCGTCAAATTTAAGATTGAGAGGACGATAATCGGCAAAATTTCCTTGCCAAAACTGCACGCTTTGGGGTAACTTTGATTTGGCTGCGGCGATCGCATTCTCGTCGCGATCGATGGCAGTTAGCTTAACATCGGCTGCAGCTTGTAAAATTAAATGGCTGTGTCCTCCTCCTCCCACTGTTGTATCTAAATAATGTCCTCCCCTCTGAATCTTTAAGCCCGCAATTAATTCTTGCTGTAAAACGGGGATATGATGAAATGAAGAATCTGGCATTGCTATTTTTTCGTTTGATTTCCTGTTACTTTACCTTAACAATGACAAAATCAACAATGACAAAACCTTGGACAAAACCTTGAAAAATTATTTTACACTATGTTTGATTTACTTGATGATGCCTTGGAAAAAAACGCTTACATCCTGTTTAAGGCAGGACAAGCACTATTTGCGCTGACTCATAAAGAAATAGCCAGTCAAGTTCGTCAGTGGTTTTTTCCTTCCCTTGAGAAACAAACTCGATCTCTTTCTCCCGAAGCCCTACAATTATTGAAAGAGTACCGCGATCGCTTAATCGAAACAGACTGGAAAGATTATCGAGAAGGCGTTTATCCGATTGATATTTTGTTTGAGAATGATGTAGAAGAATTTTTAAAAGCATACTTTTTGGTTTGGCAAGATCATCCGCAAACATGGCAGCGTGTTAATAGCAAGAAATTTAAAGATTTTGCTCCCGAAATTGCCAAAAAAGAACAAGAATATCCTCAATATTACTTTCAAAATTTCCATTTTCAAACCGATGGTTATCTCAGCGATCGCTCTGCGGAAATTTACGATTTGCAGGTAGAATTGCTCTTTAATGGGGCAGCAGATGCCATGCGACGGCGAATTCTCGCCCCTTTAAAAGCGGGAATTATTGACAAGCGAGGGAGTATTTTAGATATTGCTTGCGGAACCGGGCGATCGCTACAATTTATCCAAGCTGCATTCCCACAAATGTCGCTTTATGGTATCGATCTATCAGAACCCTATTTGCAAAAGGCTGAACAAAGACTGGGTAAAACTGTTAATTTAAAAAGGGGTCAAGGTGAAAAATTACCTTATCCCGATGCGTTTTTTACTGCTGTTACGTCCACTTTTACCTTCCATGAGTTACCCCGATCTATTCGCAAACAAATTATTGCAGAATGCGATCGCGTCTTAAAACCCGGTGGAATTCTTGTTCTTTGTGATAGTTTACAAGGGGGGGATATTCCAGAATTCGATCCCGTTTTAAGCAATTTTGCCAGTATATTTCACGAGCCATATTACAGCGATTATGTGCGAGATGATTTAAGCAATACTTTAAAAGAAATAGGTTTTCAAAATATAGAAATACAATTACACTGGTTGAGTAAATATTGGATTGCCCGTAAACCCTAGAGAATTCAATATTTTTGGACTATACGCGGGAGATATATCTTTTGTCCGAGGAAAATTCTCATCATAATTCAACAATTTTACAAGAATTTATGGCTGGAACGAGAGCTATTTTTCCTCTTGTTGTTGGTGCAGTTCCTTTTGGCATTATTTTTGGGACGCTTGCCAAAAGTAGCGGGCTTTCTTTTTGGGGAACAATGGGACTTTCTGTATTTGTTTTTGCAGGTTCTTCTCAGTTTATTGCTTTGGGTCTTTTAGCTTCTCAAACCAGTTTATATTTGATAATTCTGACCACATTTGTTGTTAATTTACGCCATTTACTTTATGCAGTCAGTTTGATTCCTCATGTTAAACATTTATCGCAACGCTGGAAAATTCCGATTGGTTTTTTACTGACAGATGAAGCCTTTGCTGTTGCCATTAATCGTTACAATCAAAACGATCGCTCTCCTGACAAACATTGGTATTATTTAGGAGCAGCGCTTTTTATGTATGCAAATTGGCTACTCTGTACGTTTCTGGGTTTAACTATTGGCCAATTAATTCCCAATGCTACTAAATGGGGTTTAGATTTTGCTATGAGCGTTACGTTTATTGGTATGATTATTCCTTATATTAAAAATCGTCCTATGCTTGCTACTATTTTAGTAACAAGTTGTGTATCTTTACTCAGCTATTCTCTTCCTCATAAACTTGGATTAATCATGGCTGCTTTTGCGGGAATTATAGCTGGAATGTGTATCGATCGCCTCAAGAGTTATCAATAATTAAAAAAATGGAATTTTATTTAGTTTTAGGGATGAGTTTAGTTACTTTTGGTATTCGCTATACTGTGTTAGGTGCAAGCGATCGCATTAAACTTCCTCCAATTGTCATTGAAGCCTTACGCTATATTCCTCCGGCGATCCTCACTGCAATTGTTGTCCCAGAAGTCTTAATTCCTGATGGTAATACTATTGAGTTTAATTATACTAATGCTCGACTTGTTGGGGCGATCGCGGCGATCGCGATCGCCTATTGGCGAAAAAATCTCTTACTCACTATTGTTGTCGGAATGTTAACTTTTTTTGCTTGGCAATGGGCGATCGGCAATTAATTCCTTGTATTTTGCAAATTGTTCTCTTTATCAATTTGGAAATGGCTGGGAATAATGATAATATTAAAATCAATATGATAGGACTATTTAACGAATCATAAAAATGGCGATCGCAGCTTCGATACAACCTGAATTTTACTCGGTTTTTTCTCCTGATAAAATTGAGGAAATTGTTCATTATCTCGACACCGAAAGAGAAATTCCCTTTAAGTTTTTCTATCAGGGAAATATGGTCAAAGAATGGGAAGAATTTAATGAAGCGCAAGAAAAAGCGAGATTGAGTAGTGCGAAAACTGATGATAAGTTTCTCAAAAATGTTTGCATTCATCTCTTTCAAGCAGAATCCAACTGCGATCGCTGGAATATTGTCGATATTGGGGCTGCAAATCCTCTCTTGGTTAAAAAATTAGTGGGGACTTTTCTAGATTCAGATATTCTCAATTCTTACATTGCTTTAGATATTAGCCAAGGGATTCTCGATCTATCCCATTCTCAACTCACAGGGTGGTTTCCTAATCTGAATTGGCAAGGATCTCTTTGGGATTTTGAAAAAGAGATTATCCCCACTATCGTAGCAGAAAAGAGACAGGATCGCACTTCAGAACAAATCAATAATTTATACTTATATATTGGCGGTACATTTTGTAATGTTAAAGATCGAATTAATGTCTTAAAAAATATCGCCGAGAGAATGTTACCTTCAGAATGGCTCTGTGTTAGTTTTGGCGTTGATTTTATTGGCGCTAAAAATAAAGAATTTGAGGTTGAAACTCATATTTCTGCGGCAGCTTGTCGTTATGTTATCGAACTGTTGGGAATTGACCCCAATGATGTACAAATTGTGGGCTATTTTGATGAAAAATGGGGAGGTTATAAAACTGATATTCTCTTTCAACAAGATTATTGTTTTGAATTCAAGCTAAAAAACTCCCAGAAAATAGTGCAGTTTAATCAAGGCGATCGCATTAATATTTATCGGTTCTTTTCCTATGCTATTGAAAGTGATACAAGTTGTTCTGCTATCTTTGAGGATTTTCAGAAAGCTGGACTAGAAATCATTTCTTATCGCATTGAAGCACTACTTTCCCGTGTAATGATCGTTTGTCAGCTAATAACATAATAGGTGTTTTTGAGCGGCCTTTTTATGTGGAGTAATTTAGACTTTTACAAGATTATAATGAAAGGTCTCGATCTATTTGCAGGTTGTGGTGGTTTATCTTTAGGATTTCAAAATTTAGGTTTTGAAATTCTTGCCGCTTATGATAATTGGCAACCAGCGCTAGAAATTTATCGTCAAAACTTCAAACATAAAATTTACGATTTCAATCTTGAAAGATGGCACGAAAATCTCGATCTATTTCGCCAATTTAATCCCAATTTTATTGTTGGTGGTCCTCCTTGTCAGGATTTTTCAAGTGCAGGAAAACGAAATGAGAATTTAGGTAACGGAAATTTGACGATCGCTTTTGCCAAAATCGTTGTTTCTCTTCTACCACAAATATTTGTGATGGAAAATGTAGCAGGTTTTCAAAAAACTGAAAAATATCAAATTTCTAAAAACATTTTTCAGAATGCAGGCTATGGAATCAGTGAAAAAATATTAGATGCTAGTTTATGTAATGTTCCTCAAAAGCGGAAAAGCTTTTTTTGGATTGGTATTTATCGCGGAAAAGATGCAGAATTAATTCCTTATTTAGAAGCTAATCTTGCTCAAAAATCTATGACTGTAAGAGATTATTTACAAGATAGATTGGGCATTCAGTATTACTATCGACATCCCAGAAGTTATCAAAGACGAGGTATTTTCAGTATTGACGAACCAAGTCCTACTATTCGTGGTGTTAATCGACCTATTCCTAAAACTTATAAGAATCATCCTGGAGATGCTGCCTTATTATCATCAGAAATTCGGGCTTTAACGACAAAAGAAAGAAGCTATATTCAGACTTTTCCGGAAGATTTTATCTTGACCGGATCGAAAACCGATCGCGAACAAGCGATCGGGAATGCTGTTCCTGTCAAACTGGCTGAATATGTTGCTAAATGTATCTTAGAATATTGGCAAAGTAGAAATTGAGATGCTTTAAAAGAGCGATCGCCATCGATAATTGAGAATCTCTAACTTATTTCCAATAACACCTTCAAAACTCCCCGTTGTTTAGCGCGATCGATCGCTTCTACTCCCTTCTCCAAAGGATAGCGTGCTTGAATCAAAGAAGTTACGTCTACTTTCTCCTGTTCGAGTAATTTTAAGGCTTTAGCAAACGGACCGCAACGAGAACCGATCAGGGTGATTTCATCGACAACTAAAACAGAGGCATCTAAAGTAAGCCGATCGGCATAGGTACTTTTAAGCACTAAAATCCCCCTCGGACGTAAAGCACGACGGGCAACATCAAACCCTTCAGGATTTCCCGTACACTCTACCGCAAGATCGAAACTGCGCCAGGCGATCGCCTCCAGCAAACCCGTTTTAATGCCCCGATCGCCTAAATTGGCCAACTTTTCCTCATGTCGTCCCACCACCAATAAATCGCACCCCGTCAGGGCTAACGTTTGCGCCACCAACTGACCTAACTTACCATCCCCCACCACGAGAACGCGATCGCCTTCCTTCACCCTAACCTGTTCTTGGATTTCCAAAGCGGCGGCTAGGGGTTCGACGAAGGTGGCTGCATCCGTCGAAACGCGGTCGGGTACGGGATGCAAATTAACAGCCGGTAAAGCCAAATAATCCGCAAATGCGCCATTGCGATTCACAATACCGAGAACGCTGCGATTTTCGCAATGGGTGGGAATGCCGCGACGACATAACGAACATTGACCGCAAGCTGCGTTAATTTCCCCCACAACTCGCCGTCCTTGTAACGTTTCCGCACCTTCCTCCACAACCCCGACAAATTCGTGACCCAAAATACCCGTATAAGGATAATAACCGCGAATTAACTCCAAATCCGTATTGCAAATTCCCGCCCGCAAAACCCGCACTAAGGCTTCATTTTCAAGAGGCTGAGGCTGGGGAATATTTGCCCTTAACTCGAGGCGATCGCCTTCTAACCAAAGTCCTTTCATTGTTCTTTATTTTGTAAGTATTTTCCCTTATTTAACATGAGTTAACCCATTGTTAACCGAAAAGTTAGGAATTTTTTGGAAAGATAGAAAAGTATTCAAAATTACCGGATCGGGAAAAATAAAATTTAACCCATGCTATACCAACATCCAGTTATTGACTTTACCGCAGAAAAAAGAGCAGTTGCTATATTATTCTATGAATGATCCTCGTTTTTCCTTAAATTCATCTCCTAAACATTTTAACAAGGGATTGCTGGTGGGTTTGTTCATGAGAGAGCGTATTATTGAAGTCGGTTTAGCGATCGCCGCCGGAATTCCCGTTTTAATTTCCTTGGCTATTTTGGGTGTTTTTCTGTACGAAGCCACTTTTTTCTTCCAAGAAATCTCCCTTTGGCAATTTTTGACCGATACTCAATGGACTCCCCTTTTTGCCAGTCAAAAGTTCGGCATTTTCGTTCTCACCAGTGCGACCTTTTCCATTGCCGCGATCGCGACTCTTGTGGCTGTTCCCATCGGTTTGTTAGCTGCTATTTATCTGGCAGAATATGCCCCCAGGCAAGTTCGGCGCATTCTCAAACCAGCCCTGGAAACCCTATCGGGCATTCCCACCATTGTTTATGGCTATTTTGCTGTTTTACTCGTCACCCCCTTACTGCAACAATTTATTCCCAATTTAGGAGGATTTAATGCCTTAAGTGCCGGATTAGTCACGGGAATTTTAATTACTCCCATTGTCTCTTCCATTAGTGAAGATGCGATAGAAAATGTGCCAATGGAATTGCGAGAAGGAGGATATTCCCTCGGCTTTACCAAACGGGAAAACATCCTGCGAGTTATTTTACCCATCGCTTTTCCAGGGATCGTTGCAGCCATTACCCTAGCAATTTCTCGCGCTTTGGGAGAAACCATGATCGCCTCCATTGCGGCGGGACAAAATCCCAATTTAACCCTAAATCCCCTCGTTCCCGTTGAAAGTATCACTGCATTTATTATTCAAGTGAGTTTGGGAGATGTTCCGGCCAATTCTTTCCTTTTCCATACCTTATTTACCGTCGGTTTTGTCCTGTTTCTCCTGACCTTTTCTTTGAACTGGTTGGGGCATTGGTTAGTACACCGTCACGAACGGATGATGAAAGGGTTAAGCATTCCCTCCGTTGAAGTTGAGAGTGATTCCTCAATAGCATTGAATAGCGCGATCGCCAGCTTAAATTTCCCCCTCGATACTCATTTATCCTTTGAAAAAGCCTTAACTCGTCGCCAGCGTTACGATCGCCTGTTTCTTTCTCTGGCTTTATGCGCGACTTTAGTGGGGGCGATCGTCTTGGTTATTTTACTCACCAGCTTACTGCTGCGAGGCATTCCCGTACTCGATGGGAACTTTTTGACCAGTTTTGCCTCTCGTAATGCCGAAGATGCGGGGATTTACGCAGCTTTAGCGGGAACATTATGGTTATTGGTGCTAACCGCCGCGATCGCCTTTCCCATGGGCGTTGGGGCGGCGATTTACCTCGAAGAATATTTACCTCGCAATACCCTCAATCACATTTTAGAGATTCATTTAGCCAATCTTGCCGCCGTCCCCTCGATTATTTATGGGTTGTTGGGTTTGGCCTTATTTGCCAGGGTATTGCAACCGATTACGGGAGGGCGCAGCCTGCTTTCGGCGGCTTTGGTTTTATCCTCCATTGTGTTACCTCTGGTCATTATTACCACCCGAGGGGCATTGCGATCGGTTCCCCAAAGTCAACGTCAAGCGGCATTTGGCGTGGGAATGACCCAGTGGCAAGCGATTCACAATGTAATTTTACCCTCAGCTTTCCCAAGGATTATAACAGGAATGTTATTAGCCCTATCCCGTGCTATTGGCGAAACAGCCCCTCTCATTGCCGTTGGTGCAGTGGCTTATATCTCCTTTGTGCCAGAATTTTCTCTAGGAGACTTGCAGAGTAATTTTACAACCTTGACCACCCAGATTTTTTACTGGATATCCCGCCCGCAAAAAGAGTTTCACAATTTAGCGGCGGCAACAATTCTGGTTTTGGGCGCGATCGTTTTTACGATCAATATTGTTGCGGTTTTATTGCGCGATTTTTATCGCAAAAAAAGGAGGATTAGCGAATAATACACCCTGAAAAATTATCAACGAACAACCCATAACTAATCACAATGAGTAATCGCGTATCATCCTCAAAATCCCAGCCAGAATCTTCTGAGATTTTGCCAGAAGTTATTTTGCAAGCAGACGATGTTTCTGTCTCCTATCACGGAATTCCCGCTTTGCAGAATATTAGTTTAGAGATATACAAAAATCAAATTACCAGTTTTATCGGTCCGTCAGGATGTGGAAAAAGCACATTTTTAAGATGTTTTAATCGTCTTAACGATCTCATTCCCGAAACCCGCATGACTGGGAAAATTCGCTTTTTTGGACAAAGCATTCGCCGGATGAATCCTGTCGAAATTCGCCGTCGCATCGGTATGGTTTTTCAACGCCCCAATCCCTTCCCTAAATCAATTTATGATAATATTGCCGTCGGTTTACGAGTGAATGGCTATCGCGGTAATCTTGACGATCGCGTAGAAACATCCCTGCGTCACGTTGGCTTATGGAATGAAGTCAAAAATAAACTCAAGAAAAACGCCTTGGATTTATCGGGAGGACAACAACAAAGGTTGTGTATTGCCCGCACTATTGCTTTAAATCCAGAAGTCATTTTGATGGATGAACCGACTGCCGCATTAGATCCAATTTCGGCGGGGCGAATTAACGATTTATTAATGACAATGCGGCAATACTACACCATTATTCTGATTACCCATAACTTGAAACAAGCCGCATTAATTACCGATCGCGTTGCCTTTTTTAATGTCGAAATTAATTCTCGAGGCGATCGGGTAGGAAAATTAATTGAATATGCACCCACTCTCGATATTTTTGTTAATCCCACTCAACAAACAACTTGGGATTATGTCATTCCAGGATCGCGTTATTCTTCTTAATGAGTAAGGGGGAATTTTAATCGTTTTATTCTCTCTCGAGGCATACATTCATGGCTGTCGATCCCGGCTAACTGTAAGATTTATTTAAGAGTTATAGTTTATTCAAAGAGGAATCTTACAATATGACCGTTGCTACCGCAATTCCCGCATTTTGTCAAGGAATTCAACATTTTAGCGAAACCTTACCTGAGTTTGAGAAGTATGGGAAAACTCCTGCTATTGGGGAGGGACAAACTGCAATTAGTTCCCCTAGCGATCCGGCTGCAGTTTATCAAACGATGCTGATGGCAGATGCCCTTCGCTATTTAACCTTACAAGTCACTGCCTCAAAAGCCTCGGGACATCCTGGAGGGTTTGCCAGTATTGCCGACGCGATCGCCGCTTTAATTCTCTTGGGGTACAAAAATATTATTACCGAAGTCGGACACCACGCCCCCGGATTTTACAGCACTATGTTCCTCGATCGCTCTTTGGAGGAGATGGGCATTGAAACTGTACAACAAATGCGCGATCGCTACCGAGAAACCGATGGGCTTCTGGGTCACTTATCTGGGCAAATTCCCGGTCTTCTCAACCCCGCAGGACCTTTGGGACAAGGACAGCATTTCGCGATGGCTGGTGCGAAGTTACATCCCGGAACTTTATTTCCCGTCACAATTGGAGATGGAGGTTTAGGTGAGCCTTATATTATGAGCAGCATGGCTCACTTTAACACTGCTTATCCTAAAATTACGAACTTTCTGCCCATTTTAGTCTGGAATGGCTATTCCCAAGAACATCACAGCATGGTTTCCACTAAAACCAATGATGAAATGATCGAATATTGGGGAGGAAATGGCTTTAAAGAAATCTTCCTAGTGGATGCAAAGCATTACGATGATGCGAAACAACCTGGAGATTATGTTGATAGTACGGCATTCTCTCTCAAAAAGCGTTTAGCGTTTATGGAAGCTATTTTAGATGCAACAGATCGGGCGGCAAAATGTGCCTTAAATGGAGAATTAACAGTTTTAATTGTCAAACAGTTAAAAGGGGCAGGAGTCCACAAACGCGGCGCAAAATCCCACAACCTTTATCCTGGAGATACTACGGAAAAAGATTATATCGTTGATGCTTTGAAAGCGCGGGCATTAACACCGGAAGCCTGGGAATTAGTGCGAACAAATTGTACGCGATCGCAGGGAGGTCCTGCGGCAAAAACCGTTGTTACGGAAACAGAATATCCTTTAGCGGATCTGGGAACATTACCTTTAGAAGAATATGCCGTTGGTGGAGACAAAAAAGTCGCAACAACGGCGATGGGAACATTAATTGGTCACGTGGGACAAAACGATCCTAATTTTGTTTTGACCAACGCAGATGGGAATGCAGCTTCGGGAATTAATAACGTCAATATTGCTTTAAAAATTGTTCATCCTACCGTTGATGAAGACTATTTTCAACAACCCGAGGGACAAGTTTACGAACCTTTAAGCGAAGATGCTTGTGCGGGTTTGGCAGCAGGTTTAGCGTTATTTGGGGCGCGGACTTTATGGTGTTCTTATGAATCTTTTGCTATCAATGGTTTACCTATTTGGCAAACTGTTACCCAAGCAATGGCAGAATTGCGCCATGTTACTCCTTCTACGATTACTTTATTCACAGCAGGGGCATTAGAGCAAGGACGCAATGGTTGGACCCATCAACGTCCGGAAATTGAAAACTATTTTGCTGCTTTAATGCGGAATGGCAATATATTTCCTTTATTCCCTTGCGATGCTAATAGCATTCAAGCCTGTTATGAATGGGCTTTGGGTACTAAAAATAAGGGGATTACAATTACAGCTTCTAAGTCACCTTTACCCATTCGCAGCACCTTTGAACAGACACGCAAAGGGTTAAAAGAAGGTGGTTTTATCGTGCAGGAAATTGCAGGAGAAAAAACAGTTGTTTTTGCTGTCGTTGGTGATATGACTTTGATTCCTGTTTTAGATGCAGCAGAACAGTTGAAAAGTCAAGGAATTGGCTCAAAAGTTGTCAGTTTGATCAGTCCTCGTCGTTTATATCGCCCTTCGGATACAGCTTATGAAACTTGTTCGGAATCTGATGCGGGATTCTTAGATGATACTGGGTTTGAAAACTTGTTGGGTGGTGATGTTTTATTAGGCATTACTGGCGGTTCTTCTGCGATGTTAGAACCGGTTATGTTGCGGAGTTCTTCCCCGCGAGATACGTTTGCTTGGAAGCGAGGAGAAACGGCGGCAAGTGCAGGGGCTGTTATGGCATTAAATGGTTTAACCGCAGATGCTTTTGTTAAGCGTGCGCTTGAATTATTGAGTTAGACTTATGGGGTGGGCAATGCCCACCTTTTTCTCGTCGCGAAATCTTAAATAAGGCGATCGCAATTGTGCCAAATAGATTATAATATTATTAGCGGTAAAGTCGTGTCGAAGGAATAAGCTGATGATTGTTGCCACTCAATCCAAATACTTCACCCCAGAAGAATATCTGGAATTGGAAGAACAAGCAGAATTTAAAAATGAATATTTAGATGGAGAAATCGTTCCTATGGCAGGGGCTACTGCAAATCATAATAAAATTTCCCTGAATTTTTGTCGTTCATTTCCTTTGAGTATTGATGAAAAGGACTATGATATTTTTATGAGCGATATGCGCTTATGGATTCCAAGTTACCGCCGCTATACTTATCCTGATGTTATGATGACAGATGGCGAACCGATTTTTACCGATGAAAAACAAACAGCAATTATTAATCCTTGTCTGATTGTCGAAATTTTGTCTCGTTCGACCAAAGATTATGATAAAACGGACAAGTTTAAAAAGTATCGTTCGATCGCCTCATTCCAAGAATATATTTTAATTTCTCAAACCAGTTATAATGTAGAACAATACACAAAACGAGAAGATGGGCGCTGGTTATTAACAGAATATTTAGAAGAGGATTCCCGATTGAAATTAGAAGCAGTAAATTTTGAAATTGCCTTAAAAGATTTATACAAGCGTGTAAATGTTGATTTGGAAAATCCCAATCTGGAAAATTCAAACCCGGAATTGTAATGCGATCGCGGTAATACCGTAGGGGTTTGGTCTCCAAACCCTATATTAGATTCAGGTAGATTCCACTAATACTTCCTCAAAAGCAAAATCAGGGGCAGCAAGAACGAATAAAGTAGTGGGGAGTCCTGTAGCAAGGATTTGCTGCTTTTCATAATAGGTGACAAACATATCATTATCCGGTTTCGCCATGCCCAAAAAGATCAGATCGGCATTTTCCGAAGAACTGTGGAGAATTTCATTAAAAGAACGTCCTTCCGAAATCAAAACTTGAGGCAAAGCAGTAATGCGTAACTTAGCAATTAAAACCTCTAAATTGGTTTGGGCTGCTGCTGCGGCGCGGCTATCGGGAACAACTAATTTCAAATAAATCTGGGCTTTGCGCCAACTAATATTTTTACACAAAAGATAAGCCAATAAAAGCATTAAACTCCCATTTGCTTGTAACCCCCCCCACCAAATATCGATGCGCGATCGCGCCCCAAAGCCGCGATCGCCATCTTCTCGCAGAACAACAATACTGCGTTTGGCACCGTGAATATCGCGAATCATCTGACAGTAGCGATCGCGGATAGCTGCATTCTCGCTATCCCCCAAAATAATAGTATTGGGAACCACTGCCCCCAACCCATAAGTTTCCACTAACCGATAGGCACCCTCAAAAGGATTGGCCGCCGTCACAACCCGTACTAATGCTTGTACGCCACGAC
>NZ_JAYGHV010000020.1:0-25013 GCF_034932145.1 Spirulina sp. 06S082
CCATCCATGCCACCATTAAGTCCTCTTTTCCGTGATAAATCAAGTCTACCGCCGCAATCCCAAAAGCCGAGGCTAAAATGCGATCGATGGTAGAGGGACGACCTCCCCGTTGAATGTGACCCAAAACCGTGACGCGGGTTTCTGCCCCCGTACATTTCGAGATATTATCCGCAACATATTGGCCAATTCCCCCCAAACGACATTCGCCAAAATGCTGTACTTTTTCCAGTGTGTCTCCTGATTCAGTACTGACGGCTTCGGAGACGACAACAATTGAAAAATGCGTCCCTGCATTTTGCCGATCGCGGATTTTTTGGCACACTTTATCGAGATTATAGGGAATTTCGGGAATGAGAATTACGTGAGCGCCCCCAGCAATGCCGGCGCGGAGGGCAATATGTCCGGCATCTCGTCCCATCACTTCCAAAACCATGACGCGATCGTGGCTGGCGGCGGTAAAGTGAAGGCGATCGAGGGCTTCTGTGGCAATATCTACGGCGGTACTAAAACCAATGGAAAGTTGGGTATGCCCTACATCATTATCAATGGTTTTGGGAATGCCAATGAGCTTAATGCCCCCTTGCTGGGCAATGCGTCGTAAAATGGCTAAACTGCCATCGCCCCCAATACCGATCAAGGCCTCTAATCCCAGTTGATGATAGCCTTCAATGATTTCTTGCGAACGATCTTTCAGCGTGCCATCGGACATAGGAAAGGCGAAAGGGTTGCCTTTATTAGTGGTTCCTAAAATCGTTCCGCCTTGAGTGAGAAGAGAATCGACTTTATCCAGCTTGAGGGGCATAACATTAGGAGGTCGGCTTAATAAGCCCATGGTTGCCCCTTTGATGCCCAATACTTCCCAGCCGTATTTTCCGACGGCACGGTTAACTACTGCCCGAATAACGGCATTTAAGCCCGCACAATCTCCGCCACTCGTGAGAATACCAATGCGTTTGGGTTCTCCCATCTCTGTTTTTTCCTCGTAATCGTCAAATCATCAGCAGAATTAAGATTTTTAATCCTACTTTCTTTTTCTTTTCCCAGCGAACGGGGAGTTTTATTGAGAGTATTGTGGAGGAGCGATCGCCACATTCCTCATTTTGTGGGATTGATTTTAGATTTCATCGCGATCGCCAGATTCTCCGCTATTCTTGGCTGCTTCTGCTTGTAAAAACTGCACAATTTCCTGGCGATCCTGTTGCTGGGCAAATTCAAGTGGGGTCAAGTCTTCACTATTTTTAGCGTCAAGATTGGCTCCAACTGCAACGAATAGCTGTACTAAAGATAATTGATTGGTGGCGATCGCCCAATGGAGAGGAGTGCCGCGATCGCGACTGAAGGCGTTAACATCTGCCCCTGCATCGAGGAGTATTTGAGCAATGGTGACTCTTTGTACCCAATGCAGAGGGGTGCGATTGTACTCATCGCGGACGTTCACATCAGCTTCTCGGGCGATCAATATTTCCACAATATCGGAGGAACCTTTATCGACGGCGATATGGAGGGGAGTAACTCGGCCGGAAAAGCGATTGGACTCTGCTTTAGCGCCGCTATCGAGGAGAAGTCTGGCAACTGCAAAACTATTATCCACCAAGGTGCATTGCAATAGAGAAATGTGTTTCTCTTCTCCCAGAGAGGAAAGAAATTCCCGCGCGACCAAAACATTAGGGTTGCCTCCGCGATAGAGATAAGCACTCACGGTAGAAGGATTCCGGCAGAGATCGGGAGGGGTAATGCCGACGGAACTGGGAAGAGTCCATTTAAACGAACTCAAGACGATCGCCGCTACTAGGAGGGCAGTTCTACCCCCTTGACCGATATTTTGCCAGAGTTTTTGCAGCAGGGCAGAAGGGCGAAGAAAGGATGAATGAGGAATGATGGGGGAGGAAGGATGAAGCCGTGAGAAAGGACGACGTAGTGAAAAAGATTTTTGGGGTACTGGCTCTTTTGGCGCGGCTTTTTGGCGCTTTTTGCCTTGGCGCGATCGCCAAAACTGTTTTAACCCGATCGCGGCCAAAATGGCGAGTAGAAGTCCGCAGACCAGTTCCGGACTCACCCACTGTTGGGCGATCGCGGTTTCTAATTGCGTTCCCGCCCCACTGACGAGGAGTAAAAGGGCAATAGTCGGTATATATCCCAGCTTGATTTTCAGGCGCTTACAGGCTTTTAAACCCGGTAGAATTGAAACGGGATAAGGATAAAATAAGCCGGCGATCGTCCCCATCAATACCAATCCGAAGCCAACCCCTAAAATTGCACTGGCTAAAGGAATCCAACTGATAGGTGCATTAATCGCCCCGACTGTCACCAATACCGCCGCCCCAAATAAAGACCCTAACTGAACGCTGGGATTGCCCATCTGACGGCTGGTATAGTATCCTCCCATAAACGCCATTGAACCCAAGGCCAGCAGGATCGCGTTTAAATCGCCAGATTTCAAGATTTCCACCGCCAAAGCCATTCCCGACCAAGCTAAGAGGAAAAGAATGCCTAAATAACTCCAAGGTAAAGGTTGTCGCTGTTCTGCACTCTTCTCCTCGGGGGGTGTATCGGGTAATGTGGCGGCGGGGGGGACGTGCAACCATAAAAAAGCCTCTAAATAGGGTTTTGCGCCTTCATCCCAGGCGATCGCCTCGCGTTCTGCCAATTCCCAATCAAGCAGCCAAACCTTACAATCCCCATCCTGACTGGCAGAAATGGCGTAACGACCGTCAGCACTCAATCTCGCGGCGGTAATGCTATCTCGATGTCCCTCGAACACAAAGACGCATTCCCCGTTTAAAACATTCCATAATCGTAGGGTGCCATCCTCGCTCCCAGAGAGTAAAATACGTCCATCGGCACTAAAGTCCACACAAGTTACGGCTCCTTCGTGACCTTGGAGAACCCGCAAACAGCGACCCACAGCAACCGCCCATAATGCCACGGTGCGATCGCTGCCTACCGATGCACCATAATGCCCCTCGGGACTCAAACGAACAGAATTCAGTCTCCGACCCCCAGAGGGAACCGCTTGTAAACATTCTCCCGTAGCCACCTGCCAATATTTCCATGTCCCCGTTGACTCATTCCCGATCGCTTCCATCCCCCAAGCATCTTCTTCGTTTCTCGAACCGGTTTCGCAGGAGAAAAGATAGCGCCCATCGGGGCTAAAACCTACGGCGGGGATGGGGGTTTGATGACCCTGCCAGCGACGGAGTAACCTTTGGGTTCCCACTTCCCATAATAATAGTTCTCCGTTCGCGCAGCCGGCGATCGCATAGCCACCATCGGGACTAAAACTGACGGAGAGGGGAATGCTTTGATTGCCGGAAAAGCGAGATTTACATTGACCGCTTGACAGATCCCAAATTTGTACGCCGCCGCCATCTCCTCCTATCAGTAAATACCGACCGTCTGGACTCAGATCGAGGGCGACGGCGCTTCCCAGGGAGTCATTTTGACAAGTTACGAGAATATCTCCGGTCCTGGGGTGCCATAACTGTACGCTTTTATCGTTGCCGGCGGTTGCGACCCATTCCCCTGAAGCAGAAAGGGCGATCGCATTGATGCGGCTGTGATGGGGACTGACGCTTAAGACTTCTCGCGCCCCTTTTAATCTCCTGCGGGGAAAATGATTGTAGAGACTTCCCCAAAGAAAAATGCCTCGTTCTTCCCATTCGTAACCCGGTAGCGATCGCAGTCTCTGCAAGCATTCTAAGGCACCTGGGTAATTCTCTTCTTCCATCAGCAGGGAGCCGCGAGCCAATTCCTGTTCGTAGATTTCTTCCACGGAGAGTAAATCTACCCCTTGCTGCCTGCGACAGAGGCGAAAGGGGGCTAGGGGTGCCGGGGAATAACAGTTCACTTGCCATAATTTCGTGCCTTGAACTCCTCCGGTCAAGGCATAGCGTCCGTCGGGGGCGATGGCAATGGTTGCGATCGCCTCGGCTGTAACAAAAGTTCGCAGACATCTTCCCGTTTTCAGACACCATAATTGCAAGTCGCTTCCTCCAGAAAGGGCGTAGCGTCCATCGGCACTGAGGGCAAGGGATTGAATCTGGCGATCGGTTTTAATGGTTCGCAAAATGCGCCCAGTGGCAAGGGACAGTAATTGCAGGTTGCCGTCCTCTATTGCCGCCAAACACGATCGCCCGTTGGAGAGTAGGCAAATCTCTGTGACGCGGCCGAGGTTATCAAATTGGCGCAACGGTTTCCCTTCGGTCAAATCCCAGATTCTCGGATCGGCTTCAGCAGATAAGCCATAACGTTGAGATGCCAGCAAGAAAATCGGCGTACCATCTTGCAAGCAGGTATAGAGAATCTTTTGGGTGGCAACTTCCTGTAGTGTCAGGGTCATCCCCTCGCGGGACAAAATATAACGACCATCATCACTAAAAATCTTGTGGTCTAAGGCATTAGGACTCAAGGATGTTTTCTTTGGTTCTTCTGTTCTTTTACTGCGGCTTTCTCCTGCTTGACCGACCCAAAATACTGTGCCTAGGTCTTCTGAGGATTGCCGATCGGAATCTACCGTAGCGAATACTTCTGGGAAATCAGCCAATTGCGCGGGGATGTCATTGGGTTGATTTGGTGAGGTTTCCCAGATATTTATGTTTTCAAAGGTACACAAACATTTCCCAATCATTAAACTCCACAATTTGAGGATCGGGCCGAATTGTCCTTGGGAAAGGGAGATAATGTAGCGATTATCTGGGGCGATCGCAATGGAGAGGATTTCTCCTTGACAATCTCCCGCAAAAATATGATTCTGATTAGTTTTAAAGTCCCATAGTTCTAGGGTGCCATCTTGTTTTCCTGATAATCCATAGCGTCCGTCAGCGCTGAAACACACTGCATTAACGGCTTTAGGACGAATGGCGACGGGTTGTTTGCCTGGGAGGTTGAGAAGCTGATATTTGGACTCGGGCAGCCTGGTTTGGGCAAGGGCGAGGGCGTTTTGACCTTCTGGGTTTGCGTTTCCCGACTGTAAGCTAGAAAAGGACGCGATCGCCGCTTGGCAGTCGTCTCGTTCTAAATGCACCCAGCCCAAAAGATAGGCGGTTAAATCGTCTTGAGGATCGAGGGCGTTGCTTAAGACTTGCAGGAGTCGTTCGTCGTTGGTATAGCGCCCGCGCCACAATAATAACCCCCAGTTATAGGTCGATTCGGGGTGGTTGGGCGAGATGCGACGGGCTTCGTCCCAACAGTTGACGGCTTCCTGTTTGCGCCCCAGGTCGATGAGGGCAACGGCGCGATTATTGAGGATATCGGCGCGATATTCGCTGACGTTGGGTTCCTGACGCGGATAAACTGTACCGATCGCCTCCTGATAAATTTGCCTCAATCTCTCGGCACAAAAGCGTAAATGAGGGGGTCGCTGATGTTCGTCTTGCCAGCAATATTGCAGCAATTCGGCGACTCCGTGAGGCATTGCGGGCAGATATGTCTCTGTTTCTCGGGCGTGTTGGTATTGTTCTAAGGCTTCTCTGGCTTGGCTTCCCTCTTCCCAGGTTCGTTTCCCTTGAAACATTTCTAAAACCGTTAAGCCCCAACTCCACAGATCGCTGCTAGGGTTATAACGATTGTGCTGCAATTGTCCTGGTGCGGCATAGGCGGCCGAGGGACTGCCTAAATTTACCCAACCAAAATCCGTAATTTTGGCAATTCCTTGTTCTGCGATCAGGATATTTTCGGGTTTGATCCTACCGTGAACTGTACTGCGTTCGTGGGCATAGTGCAATCCCCAAGCGGATTGGATGGCAATATCGAGGATGCGTTTAAGTACACCTTTACGCTCGCCGCGATACAGGCGATCGCGATCGAGCCAATCTCTTAAACTGCCTCCTTCAACATATTCAGAGACGATCGCCAAATTGTCCTCAATGGGGCGGGTGTAGTAACAACTGGCAATATGGGGATGCAGGGCTAAATTGACCCATGTTTCTAGTTCTTGTTCGCATCTTGAGGCACCTCCTACGGTCTCCATAAACTCTGGAGATAGCACTTTCAGCGCCACATCAATTGCCCATGCCTTATGTCGGGCGAGGTAGACTGTCGCTAATCCTGCCTTATTCAAGGTATTTTCGATCGCGTACAGGTCTAGAAGGGTGTTGCCGACCTTCCACTGACTGGAAAACCGAGCCTGCATATTTTCCTCGTCCGTATAGTTATGCTAGAGCGTCTTCCGATTTTAACGCAACTTGTGCCATCATTTACAAATAACAATTTTTGCGTCATTAATTATTAATAATTGCGGGTTGAAAAATGAGCATTAAAAGAATTTATACTGGTGTTTTTCTGGTTTTCTTCGGTTTTCTTGCCGCTTGTTCTCAAAATACGGTCTCAAATTTCTCTGAAATAGCAGTGAGTGCTTCTCTTTCCGATCGCGATCTTTCTCTTCTGGCCGATCGCGTTTCTGATTGGATTGAAGCGCGTCAAGAGGAGGATAATATCCCTGGGGTTGCCGTTGCTTTAGTACAGGGGAATGAGATTATTCTACAGGCAGGTTTTGGCGATCGCGATATCGCCAAACAACGCCCTGTCACTCCTGATACTTTATTTCAGATTGGTTCAACTCATAAATCGATGACGGCGTTATTAATTGCGACGTTAGTTGATGATGGTATTCTCGATTGGGATACTCCTGCGATCGCGATCGACTCCGATTTTGAACTGGACGATCCCGATAGTACCCAAACTGTTACTTTGCAGCATTTGTTAAGCATGAGAAGCGGGATTCCTGATGATGCTGAAGATGAGTTCGATCTGGATAATTCCGAGGCGGAAGATGTTTTTGAATATTTAGCTGAGGTTGAATTATTAGGAGAACCGGGAGATGTTTTTGGTTATAGCGATTTAGCGGTTTCTTTGGCAGGATATTTAGCGGTTTTAGCTGTAGATGAAGATGAGGAGGGATTATATGAAGGTTATGCTCGATTATTACAAGAACGAGTTTTAGATCCGATCGGTATGAAGGATAGCACAATTTTGACCAGTGAAGCGATCGCCAATCCCAATTATTCTCGATCTTATATTTTAGAAGATGGGGAACTCTTAGAAGCAGAAACTGAAGATTTTGATGGCGATCCTCTCGCCCCTTCTGGTTCCTTAAAAGCCAGTATAACTGATATGGCACGTTATATTAGTACCCAAGTGAATAGAGGTATTGCACCCAATGGCGATCGCGTTGTTTCGGAGGAAAATTTATTGAAAACATGGCAACCAAAATGGGGAAGTTATGCAATGGGATGGGAAATTGATGAATATCAAGGAATTGAGGTAATTGCCCATGAAGGTTCTTACGACAATTTTGTGAGTATTATTGGCATTATTCCCGAATATAATATCGGTTTTGTTGTGCTAACAAATTGCGAGGATACCGCATCTTCTTTGATTGAGGAAACACCCCAAAAATTAATAGAATTGGCTGTTGATATTCAGTCCTAAAGAGAACAGTTAAGGGTACATCTCCATTTTACAAAAATACGAGGTTTGTTGTTGTTACTCTTAGCCTTAGTGGTCTGTCATACTTAAAATGACAATTATAGCCCGATCCGCCAGGGATTGAAAATCCCCGTCTCATATAAAAAATCCATTGAAATGGATTGGGTAATTTTGAGATTGCATCTAATCTTAACAGATTCAGTCCTCTTCAGAGGACTTCTTATATGAGACAGGGAATTATATTCCCTGGCGGATTGTAAGCTAGAAAGATAGTTTCATTATCGACATAGTTTTTCAACTTTCATAAGTTCAACAACAAGCCTATTTTTGATTTTGAGATGCACCCGCAATTAAACCCAATTATCAAACCACATTCGTAACTGATACCCATCTGGAGAAAGAGGAAGTCCGAGGTAAATGGGCAACCAAAAAATAAAAGCCAGAATAATAAAGATAATCGTAACAAGGCCAATTTGACGAGAAATATATTGAGAACTATGCAGCCAATTATCGACAATCCATGCACTGGCTAAGATTGCAAAAACGGAGGCTCCCATATAATGATAAAGAAATGTACATCGTGTTACTTTTAACCAAGGTAGCAAATTTGCACCGTAATTTAACACTAAAAATAACATCAACCAAATACTCGGTGCAACTGGCGATCGCGAAAATTTTCTGCGCCACAAATTTAGCAATAAAAACAAACAGAGAATGGCGATCGCCAGGGTAGAAAACCACCACAAGATCGGGTTTCCCATTGCATGAACATCATAAACAATGCTACCCATCCCACTCGGTAAAGGAGGATAAGCAGGAATCATTTCTTCAACATTCTGCACCTTCTGATAAAAATAAGCCACAGGTCGCCCCATAATTAACCAACTATACCAAGGCGAACAATAAGGGTGAACCCCTGGACCACTGCCAATTTTTTGATGAAAAGAAAGGATTGCTTTTTGCATTTCCCAGAATCCAGGTTTAGGATTCATCAACAGATGAGGAACCCAAGTCAAACAATAGGTAAAAACAGGAATACATCCCAAATACCAAATAATATGTAGCAGATTGAGAGAAGTTAAATGAGTTAAAGGGAGTTGATTGTATTTACCATTTCCAAGCCGATTTGTAGGGGTTAAGATCGCGATCGCCCAAGCTAAAAACCACAGCAGATAGATTCCCAATAAAAACCCCAATCCATTCCATTTTATCCCTGCTGATAAGCCAAAAAATATCCCCGCTAAAATCAAAATTTGCCAGCGAGGACGGCGATCGCGGAAAAAGTCATTGACGCGATCGCTAACAATACGAAGGAGACGAAATTTCCCGACTTTATAACTTCGCAAGCGACGAATTTTGCGCTGTCTCGATTTGGGATATTCTTGTAAAGCAAATAAAACGCATAACTGTCCCAATAAACCAAATAAAACTAAATAAATATTGTTCAACCCATAACGCGACTCCACCAAAAACAACCCATCTAAAGCTGCAAATAAAGCCGCGATCGCCCCATAACTGCGGCGATAGGTCAGAAGATAGGCGATCGCGCCAATAACGACAGGAACAAATGAACCTGTTAGCGCATTAAACCAACGATAACTAAAAGTTGTTCGCAACGATCCCGTTAATGTATTAGTTGTTTCTTGTCCAAAAGGTAAATGAGATCCCAGCCAAATTCCCACAGCCAAAATGAGTTGACTTAAGGGGGGATGTGTGTTATAGACCGTTTCGCCAAGTAAATAACGATTGGCAAATACGGGATAGTACACCTCATCAAAAACTAATGTATTAAATTGTTCCAAGCGCCAAAACCGCAACCCTAGGGAAAACAGGAAAATCCCCACCAAAGCGAGTTTAAACCAAGGAAATGAACGAAAAACGGGTTGTTTGTCAACAATCATCGAAAAATTGGGTTGCGGGGATAAGTTTTTCCTCCTTCATACTTTATCCCTCATCCTTACTTTTTTAATCCCGACTAAATTAGTCGGGTATGTTTGACGGTGTTTTTTATCTGTGTTAGGATTTCTTTCAACCTGTAGATGGAAAGATATAAAGCCATGACCCAAGCGATCGCCACTCAACCCAAAAGCTCCTCAGCCACCTTCACCAAGCTGGTTTCCAAGGAAGGAGGACATGAATACGACTTACTCCCCATCAATATTTGCGAACATACCTTTGCGCCTTTAGAAGTGCAGTATGATTACGATGCCATCCGCCGCCAAGTCAGCCGGGAAAGTATCGCCGCCGGTCCTAACTCCATTTGGCGCTATCGTCCCTTTCTACCCGTTGCTACCGATAATGTGATTGATGTGGGTACGGGGATGACTCCCTTAGTGCGATCGACTCGTTTGGCGCGTCGTCTGGGTCTTAAAAATCTTTATATTAAAAATGATGCCGTCAATATGCCAACTCTTAGCTTCAAAGATAGAGTCGTTTCCGTGGCATTAACCCGCGCCCGCGAATTAGGATTTACCACCGTCTCCTGCGCTAGTACAGGCAATTTAGCCAACTCTACGGCGGCGATCGCGGCTCATGCAGGGCTTGAATGTTGCGTATTTATTCCCTCAGATTTAGAAGCAGGTAAAATTTTAGGAACATTAGTTTACAATCCGACGGTAATAGCGGTAAAAGGCAATTACGATCAAGTTAATCGCCTTTGTTCGGAAGTTGCGAATACGAAAGGATGGGGCTTTGTCAATATCAATCTTCGCCCTTATTATTCAGAAGGATCTAAAACCCTTGCTTTTGAAGTTGCAGAACAATTAGGCTGGAAATTACCCGATCATATTGTTGCCCCAATTGCCTCTGGTTCCCTCTACACCAAAATTTGTAAAGGCTTCCAAGAATTTGTCAAAGTCGGCTTAGTAGAAGATAAACCCGTGCGTTATAGTGGAGCCCAAGCAGAAGGTTGTTCTCCGGTTGCCCAAGCCTTTAAAGAAGGTCGAGATTTTGTCACTCCCGTTAAACCAAATACCATTGCCAAATCCATCGCGATCGGCAATCCTGCGGATGGAATTTACGCCCTAGAACAAGCACGAAAAACCAACGGTCACATCGAATCTGTCACAGATCCAGAAATTATTGCAGGGATGAAACTGTTGGCAGAAACTGAAGGAATTTTCACAGAAACGGCGGGAGGAACAACCATTGCTGTACTGAAAAAATTGGCAGAAGCAGGTAAAATCGATCCTGAAGAAACCACTGTTGTTTATATCACTGGAAATGGCTTAAAAACCCAAGAAGCCATTCAAGGTTATATCGGCGAACCCTTAACCATTGATGCCAAACTCGACAGTTTTGAGCGAGCTTGGGAACGGGCGCAAACCTTAGATCGTGTAGACTGGCAACAAGTGTTAGTCTAAGCCAAAACTTTGCGAAGAAAGAGTTAAAATAATATAGTTAGGACTTACGCATTAACGGGCAAGATGTCCGCACTACCATAACAGGAGAAGACGGTAGTGGGAGCGTCTCGCTCCCTAGCTGCGTAAGTCCTAGTAGTTTCTCTCTTTCCCATTATCCATTCAACATTACCTCTTACCCAAGACAAAATGGCTGTTAAAGTATTAGTTCCAACCCCCCTGCAAAAGTTCACCAACAACGAAGCCACAATTGAAGCCAGTGGCGGCAATATTACCGAGTTAATTGATGCCTTGGAAACAAGTTTTCCTGGTATAAAATCGAGAATTTGCGATGAGTCTGGAAAGCCCCGTCGCTTTATTAATTTCTATGTCAATAGTGAAGATATTCGCTTCATGGATAACGAAAATACTGCGTTGAGTGATGGAGATGAAGTGAGTATTGTTCCTGCTGTTGCTGGGGGTTAGAATAACAGAAAAGTAGTAAGGTGGGCAATGCCCACCTTGGCTAAATATTGGTTAAAAAACAGTTAAAAAACATTATATATAGCAAATACTATGGCTCTCTTTCTTGAAGAAGAAAATCTATCTTATGCTTGGGGTCGTGCATTTTTACATATTATGGAAAATCCGGGGACGGAGATATCTCCTCTCCTGATTAGTCTGACAGGTTTTATTGATGGTTTACCCCAAGAAGATAAACAAGTTCGAGAATGTCTAGATAGATGTTTATTAGATAAAGAAAAACAAAAAATTGATACAGTAGCGAATACAATTTTTCCCGCCTCTTATTTATCAAAACAAAGATATATAAACGATAGAAAGAAAATTTTTGAAACCTATCTCAAATGTTTTCAAAAAATCCAAAAATCAGCTCCCTCAAAAAATAAACGAGGAACTTACTTTGAAAGACTTATTCATTTTAGTGATGACGTGGAGGAGTATGGAAATCAACTCGAATATATTATTTCACAATATCGATCGCGTCCAGGAGTTAGAAGAACAATGTTCCAAGCATCCATTTTCGATCCTAGAAGGGATCATGTTGGCAGTGCTCAACTACCTTTTCCCTGTCTTCAGCACATTAGCTTAATCCCTCAAAAAGATCGATTAACACTCAATGGATTCTATGCAACTCAGCAAATTTTTGAAAAAGCCTATGGTAATTATATCGGACTTTGTCGTTTAGGAAAATTTATGGCTCGTGAAATGGGCTTAACTTTTGAGAGATTAAATTGTTTTATTGGTGTCGCAAAAATAGATACAATCAATAAGAGTGATCCAACTATTGAGTCTCTTAAAAAGATTCTTCATAAAAATTCAGAAAATACCTAGGATACAATTTACCAAAAATAAAAATGTCAAACACACAAAAACAAAGCCAGCAGCTTATTATTGATTTTGATAAACCGATAGATTCCTCAAATACTAAACTAGAAATCTCATCACTTATTCCTAACGCAAAATCTACTATTGTTTTTGATAGTTATTGGCATTTTGCTGTAGAAAGACAGAATATATTTTTCAAAAGATTTGAAGATGCACCTTTACCTTGGACTACAGATCCAATTCTTGAAAAATATAAATTCACAAATGCTTACCGTGCTAGCGATCGCACTAGCCTATATCTAATTCGCAATGTTATTTATAGAGAAGACTTACCTTCAACCATCAATGAGGTATTTTTCAGAATACTTTTGTTTAAATTATTCAATAAAATTGAAACTTGGCAATTGCTTGAAAAGGAAATTGGTCATATTACTTTTGCCGATTATACCTTTGAACGCTACAACGAAATTCTGACTAAAGCAATGGATAATAATCAGAGTATCTACTCAGCAGCTTATATTATGCCATCTGGCGGTAAGACTTTTGGATACCAAGTAAAACATCGAAATCATCTTAAGTTAATTGAGCGAATGATGGCAGATGAATTACCAAAGAAACTTCAAGATACTCCCAAAATGGAACAGGGATTTAAAATGCTACGAGAATACCCAACAATTGGTAATTTCCTTGCTTATCAGTTCATCACTGATATAAACTATAGTGAGATAACAGACTGGGACGAAATGGACTTTGTAGTACCTGGCCCCGGTGCTCTTGATGGTATCAGTAAATGTTTTACAGATATTGGCGAACGTAATGAATCGGATATAATAAAAGATGTAACTGAGATTCAAGAGGAGGCATTTAAACACCTAGGACTAGATTTTCGTTCTCTTTGGGGACGAAAGCTACAACCTATTGACTGTCAAAATCTCTTCTGCGAAGTCGATAAATATGCTCGAGTCAAACATCAAGATATTTTAGGGCGATCGGGTCGAAGTCGAATTAAGCAAAAGTACATCAGAACTCAAAAATCAATTGATTACTGGTATCCTCCAAAATGGCAGATAAACTCAGCGATCCAAAAAGAAAAAGGAAAAAAATGATGAATTTTCAGGAATATCAAAAACAGGCCAAAAAAACGGATCTAAATCCTCGGAAAGAAGATAAAGAAGATAAGGGGATAATCATTCCGCTACTGGGTTTAGTGGGGGAAGCTGGTTCATTACTTTCTGAATATAAAAAATACCTTCGTGACGGAGAGGCTCATACACGTTTTAAAGACGGAATATCAGAAGAGTTAGGTGATTTATTATGGTATCTTTCCAATATAGCTAGTAAATTTGACCTTGATTTGGAAAAGATTGCTAATGATAATCTAGAGAAATGTAAAAACCGATGGGGATTACAGTCTTCAGAAAGAGTAAAACCTCAAACATTTTCTTTTGATCGAGATTTTCCCGATTCTGAACGTTTACCTCGAAAAGTTGAGATCAGAATTACCCAAGTTAGTGAAGATGATTTGGTAAAAATGCAAGCATTTGTTAATAAAGAAAAGATTGGAGATGATTTAACCGATAATTCTTATACAGATGATGGATATCGCTTTCACGATATTTTTCATTTTTCCTATGCTGCTGTTTTAGGTTGGTCGCCAGTTGTTCGTAGCAATTTTAAGCGTAAGCGTAAAAGCGATTCCAAAAAAGATGAGGTGGAAGATGGAGGACGTGCAATAGCGATTGAAGAAGGTTTATCAGCTCTGATTTTTAGCTATGCTAAGGATCATGAATTTTTGAAAGAAACTTCCGTATTAGACTATCAATTGCTTAAAACTATTAAGAGTATGACTTATCATTTAGAAGTTTCTAAATGTAACCTTAGTGATTGGGAAATAGCTATTTTGGAAGGCTATAAAGTTTGGAGACAAGTTAAAGAAAATAATGGCGGACTTGTTATTATCGATCTTGATTCACGCTCTATAAGCTATCAATCATAATAGAATGGTATTGGTATTATATATCTAGATCGTACTCAGTGCAGTCGATGCGTGTCCAGTGTTAGAAGAACATCATAAAATAAAAATTTTGGACAGAGATGAATAAATTTCTTGCAATAGCGATCGCCACATTTATTGTAATTGGCTGTCAGTCCCAAAGATCGCCAGAAAAAGCGATCGCCAATTGCGGAGATGATGGGGAATTTATTCTTATTCCCAAAGGCGAATTTATTGCAGGAAGCGATCGCACCGAACAAGATTATGCTTACCAAATATCGGCCGTAGCGACGGCCAAAACTCCCGCAGATATCCCCAAAGAAGAGCAATTATTGCGCCAAAAACATTGGTTTGACGGAGAACCTTCTCGCCAAACTATTTCCCTTCCAGACTTTTGTATCCGTCGCAATTTAATTACAAACAAAGATTATCAAACTTTCATAAAAGAAACTGGCTATTCTTCCCCTGGAATCTCCGCAACCGACTATCAAAAACAAGGATTTCTCGTACATCCCTATACAGAAGTTCAACCCTATTTATGGCAAAATAAAAACTATCCCGAAGGAGAAAATAAACACCCCGTTGTGTTAGTTTCTTATGAAGATGCTCGTGCTTTTGCAGAGTGGAAAAGCCAACAAAATAACTATACTTATCGCTTACCCACCGCGCAAGAATGGGAAAAAGCAGCACGATCGACCGATGGACGCTATTTTCCCTGGGGGAATTACTGGCAAAATGATGCCACGAACTTTGGGGGAAGCGATCGCGATCGTACCAGTGCGATCGCCGCATATCCTCTCAGTCAAAGTCCTTACGGTGTAGAAGATATGGCTGGTAACGTTTTTGAATGGACTAAAACTCTCACAAAAAGAGGAGAGCAGAATCGTGCTATTCTTAAAGGTTGTTCTTGGGACGATCTCCCCGGTTTTTGTCGCAGTGCTTATCAACATACCCGTCCCATTGAATCTCGTCATATTCTCTTTGGTTTCCGTTTAGTTCGAGAATAGAATAATAAAATAAACTTATATTTTTTTCTGAAGACCAAACAACTACAATGGACTACCAATTAAAGTAAAACTCGACCAGTAATAAGGATGAGAAAGACTGGCATTTCGCATAGCGATCGCTTCAGGAACCAATCCTGGATTTCTTTCCAACTTCTTCCATAAGTCTTCACTCAAGACAACCTCCCCTCGCAACATCGCTAATTGAGCCTGTCGCAAGGCTTCAGATTTTAGGGAAGTATCAGTTAAATTATTATAAAATTCTCCCATAAGAACAAGAGTACCGAGATCGCTGACATACCAAAGACTCGCTAAAACCGATTTGGCACCCGTTTGTAAGGCCAGTCCAGCAAACCCCAATTCTGCTTGTTCATCCCCGAAAGCCGTGCGACAGGCACTTAATACCAAAAGATCGACAGGAGGATTATTCCAGTTGAGTTTTCCCAATTCATTTAAAGTAAGTTTGCGATCCCATAATTGAATATAGGAATTGCTTGGATGTCCTGGTTTAAATTCCGCATGAGTGGCGAGATGAATAATACGAAAGGGAAAAAGACGACGCTGCAATTGCAAATTTTCGAGGGTAAAATCTTCATTCAGAAATGTTTTTTCTGAGGCTGAGTTTTGGATTAAAGCTAATTCTAAAGGAATGGCGGGAAGAGGTGAATTTTCGCGAAATTGAGAGGCTCCCATTGCTAATATACGAGCATTTTCTAGAGGATTATAAAAAGTATTTGTAAGGCTAAAGCTGGGAATAATACTAGAACTATATTTTTCCACTAAAAACTGTTCGCCATCGTGTAGAGCCGCTAGAGGAATACTTCGCAAACCCGTATCGAGGGAAAAGAGTAGCGTATCGATTTCTTGTCTTTCTAAATGGGAAGCAATCGGAGCAATCAACCATTGATAAAGTTGTTGGGAATAGGGTAAATAGTTGCGATGGGTGCGAGTAACACCACTGGTAATCTGACGGCGAAATTCGGCAGCGACAGCTAGAGTATATTCTGGTGTTAGGTCGTCAATTCGTTTGATAACTGGATATCCTTCGGCGGTAATTAAAATTAATTCTAAGTTATGGGGATGACTGGTAACATAAATTAAAGCCAATTTTTGTCCGGTTTGGCGTTCGATCGCCTCCAAATTCTTCTGTATTACCGTCAGAGAAATATGATCTTCCTCATCACTAAAACGAGTACCAAAATAATCTTCAAAGGCTTTGCGGCGACTTTGTTCGATATAATCGACCACCTCATTAGTGAGTTCGTCATTAACCCAAATCCCTTCCTGCCGATCGCCATTGGCAAAAACTAAAATTCCTCGTCCATTGCGGCGATCGTTGCGAAATTCTCCTTCGTAGCGATCGCCATTCGCAAAGATAAATTGACCCTCTCCACTGCGCTTATTATCGCGAAATTCCCCTTCATAGCGATCGCCGTTGACAAAGTAAAAAATCCCCCTCCCGTTGCGCTTGTCGTCGCGAAATTCCCCTTCATAGCGATCGCCATTCGCAAAAATTAAGCGACCAATACCATTGAGCTTGTCGTCGCGAAACTGTCCTTCGTAGCGATCGCCGTTAATAAAATAAAAAATCCCAAAACCATTACGCTGACCATCGCGAAACTGTCCTTCATAGCGATCGCCGTTGACATAGAGAAATAAACCCTGGCCATTTTCCTCACCGTCGCGAAACTCCCCTTCGTAACTGTTACCATTACCGTAGCTGCAACGACCTCTACCGTTAAGCTGTCCCCCTTGAAAGTCTCCCGTACATTCCGTTCCATCCGGGAGAGTGATAATATTGGCTTGAACCGAATTGATGTTTCCTGTCCAACTGGTCAAACTGAGTACCATGGCGATCGAGATGATGCAACAGTTTTTTCTGCGTTCTTGGTATCCAGTCATAAAGAGACTTTACCCTACAATCTGCGGCCTTTTTCTTAGCTTATAACTTATTTGGTTGGTATTCTAATGTTAAACCATCAACTTATCGAATCTCATGGCCGATCGCAATTTAAACCCCGATATGACTTGGCTTTCCCGAGGAATTAGCGAACTGTTCCCCCATCGCCCCGAGTCAGATGACCCCGCAGAAAATTTAGCTTGTTTGTTGGCAAAGAGCGATCGCCCTTTACGAGTAAAGTTAGGAATAGACCCGACGGGATCGGCACTCCATCTCGGTCATAGCATTCCTTTCCGAAAATTAAGGGCGTTTCAGGATGCGGGACATACTGCGGTGGTTATCATTGGGGATTTTACGGCTCAAATTGGCGACCCGACGGGGAAATCGGAAGTTCGTCGCCAACTGACCCCCCAAGATGTGCGAGATAATGCTAAAACCTATTTGCAGCAATTGCGCCCAGTATTAGATTTTGACACGCCCGATCGCCTGGAAATTCGCTATAACTCAGAATGGCTGGCTAAACTGGATTTAAAGGAAATTCTGGGGTTATTGACGACAATGACGGTGGGGCAAATGTTGGCAAAAGAGGGGTTTTCCGAACGCTACGAGAAGGAAAATCCCATTTACTTACACGAATTTCTCTATCCTTTAATGCAGGGTTATGATTCCGTCGCCGTAGAAGCGGATGTGGAGTTAGGAGGAACGGATCAGAAGTTCAATTTAGCGGTGGGACGGGACTTACAGCGCCATTTTGGTCAAAAACCCCAGTTTGGTCTATTATTGCCTTTACTTTTGGGATTTGATGGCGTTAATAAGATGTCTAAATCTCTCAATAATTATGTGGGATTGACTGAGGATGCCCTCTCCATGTATTCCAAGTTGGAAGGGACTCCCGATGCCCTCCTGGAGCAGTATTTCGAGTTGCTAACCAAGTTACCTTTGGAGAGTTTACCGGAAAACCCCAGAGAGCGGCAAAAATTACTCGCATTGGATATAGTGGCTCAATATCACGGTGGAGAAGCGGCAAAGGAAGCCAAAAAAGCGGCGGAGTCTTTAAGCAAAGGACAACAAATTGCAACGGAATCTGTTCCTGAATTTCCTTTAACTGAGGTCACATTTCCTGCCAAATTGTATTATATTCTCGGTGCGAGTGGTTTATGCAAGAGTGGCGGTGAGGGTCGCCGCCAGATTCAAGGAGGGGCGGTGCGCTTAGATGGCGATCGCATTAGGGATGTTAATCTTGAATTTCCTTCCCCTGGGGATCTCGATAATAAGGTTTTACAAGTGGGCAAGAAAAAATTCGTGCGTTTGATGGCCTAAATTTAACTTTACAAATCTTAAAACTTTATAAGAGAAGTGCCAGCGATCGCAAGTTCAAGATTAAACTGAATTCAGAAAAAGCAATATGTAGCATTGCTCTGCTACTTCAATTAAATCAAAAATCAGGAGAATCGAATGAAGTCCAACCTAGTTAAACCAGAGCAATTCTTAATCATTCTCGCACTGGCTGGGCTAAACGTATTTGCTTTTCTGGCCTTGCTTAATAGTTTTCAAGGAAATTCTTGGGGATTATTTTAATTCACTTTGCTCATTTCTTTTGTTTTCATTATTTTCTTGAAAATCTTCTTCATCTGTTTTACAGTGAAAAGGATTTTAATATTATTTATTTCATCACATCTTGATGGTTTAAGCGTTTATAGTCTTCTTTGAGAATTTAATGGGAAATAGGCAACAGGCAACAGGCAACAGGCAAGAGGTAGAGAGCAAAAAAAAGTTGGGAATTGCAACAATTTTCCGGCGCGATCGCTGGTTATTTCCGCTTTTAATGGGGTTAACCAGTCGCACTCTAATTGTTATCGCAATGGTGTTTATTGCGCCTTTACTGTCGGTTCCAGAAGGTGCTAGAAGCGTCCCTCAAGGTTGGGGTGTATTTTTTGCTTGGGATAGTGCAGCTTATCATGCGATCGCGGTAGAAGGCTACCATTATGTTAACGATGGCCAGGGCTATAATGTTGCTTTTTTTCCCTTACTTCCCTTGTTGACAAAACTGGTGATGAGTTTGGGATTGCCATTTGATGTGGCTGCAACACTGGTGAATAGTTTTGCTTTTTTAGGGGCGTTATTTATTCTCTACAATTGGCTAGAAAGTTGTCAAGGAAAAAGTGTCGCGCGATGGTCAACGGTCGTTTTAGCATGGTGTCCATTTTCTCTATTTGGGACAGTAATTTATACAGAAGGATTGTTTTTATTATGCAGTACAGCAGCCTTGACTGCATTCCATCGCCAGCGTCATTTTTTAGCGGCTTTTTGGGGCATATTAGCAACGGCAACCCGCATCACAGGGTTAGCAATTGTTCCTACTTTTTTGCTGGCTTCATGGCGAAAACGCCTTCCTTTTCGAGCTTATCTTGCTAGTTTTCTGTCCAGTGGTGGTTTAATTTTATATAGTTTATATTGTTGGCTGCAATTTAATGAACCATTAGCTTTTCTCAAAGTGCAGAAAGCCTGGCAACCCGAGCAAGATTTTTTTGGTCAAGGATGGCTAATTATGTTCGGTCAAATTCTGTTCGGTCATGCCAATATGAAAGCAGGAATATTAATCGATCCTTGGCATCCTTTAATGATTATTACGATTGGTATTTTGGGTTTCTTATTAGGGGAATTTCGCGATCGCCTTCCCTCTGTCGGGGTTGATATTGGCTTCAGTTTATTATTCTTGGCTTTATGGTTAATTGCTGGAGATCCTTTTCTCAATACTGTGATGGTTTTGGGGGGAATTTATGTGCTTTGGCATACCCGTAAAAAAATCCCCGCGATCGCGCTAATCTATGCTTTTTTTAGTTTCTGTATCATCTTTAGTTCGGGTCGAACGACTTCAGCAGAACGCTACGTTTACGGGATTATCTCTACCTCGATCGCTTTGGGAATTGTTTTCCAAAAATATCCACGTTGGGGTTATATTGTCACAGTCTTTTTTGCCTTGTTACTGTTCTTATTTGGGTTGCGTTTTGCTCAACAGCAATGGGTCGCTTGATTTGGTAGAGAATATAGCCTTAGTTACTGACGGATTGAAAGAGTATAGTTAAATTGGCTATTGGCACCCAAGAGATCGCCAACGATAACCGTATATTCTCCAGCCGGCCAATATCCAGCAATATTAGCTTCTCCATTGATGGCACGAGTACAAAAACGACCGTCAGGACCTTCAATTAAAAGAGTAGGTTCGCCCCCTGCTACATTAATTTTAATTTCCATCGAATCAATATCCGTATCGAGGGTAATGACATGATTGGGGCTATTACTAATAAAACCGCAATCATTGGTGTTGACATTACCTCCCGATAGCCCGTTTAAGGTCTTGTTATAACCGGATTGAGGTCTAATGGCGATAGTTTCCGCAAGCGTTGCCCCAGCATGGAGAAAGCTAACCGCGATCGCCGTTGAAAATAGAGTTTTAAGCAATGATTTGATCTGTAGCATGATTTTTATCCTCAAAATTCGTCTAATACCTAATTATGACGCGGAAAGGCTTATTTTCCGGTTAGGATGGTACTGTCCTTCAATTGGCTAGATTGAGTACAAGCTCGTTCAACTGCAATTTTTTATTTGATAATAAGTATAGTCGCTAATATTTTCCTGTAGCGATCGCCAAATTCGTAAACCTGATATTCCACTGATATTGCCATGAACTCTCCCAACAATCGCGATTTAGAACAAAAACTACAAGAACTAGAGAGAGAGCTAGATCGAGCCGCAAGTAAGACCGAAACGAATACGGCTGTCGAACCCGAAATTCAGCCAAATTACTCAACCTCAAATTCATTAAACTTCGATGGCGTAGCGACAAACCTCAAAAATGGCTTCAATGCCCTACCTCCTGCCGGAAAAATCGTCGTTGCCCTAGTTGCAAGCGGTTTTGTCTTGTCCGTCGTTAGCGGTGTTTTACGCCTGTTGACTTCTTTGATTGTACTGGCGATCGTCGGCACTCTCGGCTACTGCGCTTACCAATGGTTTATCAAGGATTAATAAAACTGCACAAAAATCCTGCATTCAACCGCACAAAACCGAATTCATTGTGTATAGAAATGACTTCAACCTTTAAGCGTCCCATCCAAACCGATCCCCCCTTGTCTCCCCGGCAAACCCTGCCGACTATGTACGATTTACCCAGTGAAAATCCGGAGGATCCTGGTTTGCCAGACGAATTTCATATTTGGCAGCCCCAAATGCTGCTTTTAACCTTTAAACCCCCCAATTGGGATGCGAACCGCGTTTTTTCAGCCACAGACCTTTATCTGTACTACGATCCGATCCAGTTACGTTGGTACAAGCGTCCAGATTGGTTTGGAGTCGTGGGTGTTCCCCGACTCTATGAAGAACGAGATTTGCGCCTGAGTTATGTCTGCTGGCAAGAAGAAGCCAATCCTTTTGTAGCCCTTGAACTCCTGTCTCCTGGTACAGAAAATGAAGACTTGGGGCGCACTTCAAGGCGATCGAAAGCCCCTCCCACAAAATGGCAAGTTTACGAGCAAATTTTGCGAATTCCCTATTATTTCGTTTTCAGTCGTTATACCAGCGAATTGCAAGCGTTTCATTTGGTTGGCGGTCATTACGAACCTGTCTCCCTCACTAATGGGCGTTTAGCTATTCCCGAACTGGAGTTGAGTTTTGGTTTGTGGCAAGGCTCTTATCAAGGTCTCGATCGCCTGTGGGTACGCTGGATGACCCTAGACGGGGCGTTAATTCCTCTACCTGAAGAAATGGCCGCCGCCGCCGAAGAGAGGGCTAATTCGGCGGAAGAGAGGGCTAATGCTGCCGAACAACGCGCCGAACAATTAGCCGCACAATTGCGGGAATTAGGAATCGATCCGGCGACTTTGTAGTTCGCAACATTATTTTTTTATAAGGGCGATCGCATTCCTCTAAGCGATCGCCTTTTTAATGTCTTCTAATTTCTGGCTCACTTGTCCTGAAGTTAACAACGATTCTGCTCTTCCTATTGCTGTCTCTAAATCTTCGCAGATTCCGCAACGCCAAAGATAAAACCCCCCATTCCAGAGAACTGCGGGCAATAACTCCAATGCTTTTCCTTGTAAAAGCCCCTGCATTTGGGCGAAAAGTTGCGTTTCGGAGGTCAAAGGCACCTCTTTTCCTCCCAAATTGTAATCTTTAGCGTTGAGTTTTAAACGCTGAATTTCCGGATTATCTGGGTTGTAAACAGAAATAATCGTCGTGCGATCGCGCGGCAGATCGCAACTCCCTTCCAAACCTTTAATTAAGGTGTAATTTTTCACCCCCCGCAACGCCAAAGCACCCTGCATAAACTGTTCCGTCGGAGGATGAACAAACCCCGCAGCCAGGTGAAATTCCCCTTGATAGGGCGGCCAAATTAGCTCTACTGTTGCAAAAGGAGGACGCTTGCCAATTTGATCGCGATAGGTCACTAATCCTTGAGCAAGGGGAAATTGTTGAGGAAGATAAAGAAAACCGATTCCCGTTTTTTCTAAGAGGTTTTGGACTTGTGGGAGGGAAAGTTGCGTAAAATCCGCACCTAATCCTTGCCAAATGTCTTTGAGGGGAATGCCGTATTTTGTCGGCATGACATCTCCTCCATGTTGAATGACGGGAACCCCGGCTGCTGACAAAATGAGAGCAGTGAGAACCGTTACTGGAGCATGACGCGATCGCCCATCGTAAGGCGTTCCCATAATCGTTACGGTGGGAGCATTCGGCCAAGATTTTAAGCGCATTCCCAATTGATCATAAGTATCAAGCATCCCGGCTAATTCTTCGCTGGTGGGGCGTTTGATACGATGGGCAATTAAAAATGCACCAATTTGAGCCGGAGTTGCCTCTTGGGTCAAAATTGCCTCAGTCGCTTGGGCGGCCTCTTCTCGGGTTAAATCTTTACCCGTATGGGGACCGCTACCTATTTTTTTCAACAATTCTCGAAAAGCATTACTCATAAGGGAACCAGAAAACGGAGAAATAGAGAATAGAGAATAGAGAAATAGAGAATAGAGGATAGGACTTACGCAGCTAGTGGTCTGTCAAGGATTTTTTGGCGAGCAAGGGCGATCGCGATAACCCTAATCCATTTCAATGGATTTTTCGTATGAGACAGGGATTTTCAATCCCTGGCGGATCGGGCTATACTCGTCATTTTTTTTCTGGGGTTCTTTTTGTAAGGTTTGACGGACTAAGTTGCAAAAATGTTGGATGGGAGGGATGAGAAGGCGATCGCAGGTGGTAACGAGAACAACTTGACGGGTTAAATTGCTATCTTCAACACTACCACTGGGAGAATTAGAAGCAGCAATACTACGGATGGCAAGGGAGGGATCGTTTTTGGCTTCGACGAGTGCGCCCTGGGGAAGTAGCGCGATCGCGTCTCCTTGTCGCACAACACCGCGAAAGGCATCGAGGGTATTCAGTTCCATGACCACTTGCAGGGTTGCACCCAGTTTCTCGAAACGCTCTTGGACTAAGCGCTGCATCCCATACCCGTCCTTAAAAACCACTTGAGGATAGCCGATTAATTTTGACCAAGGGACGCGATCGTATTGGCAAAGGGGATGATAGGCGGCCATTAAGATTTGTACGGGTTCGTGATACAGAGGCTCTACAATCGTTTCCGGGGAAGCCGTTAAAAATTGATTGTTCATCACGATCGCCACATCAACCAAATTATCCCGCAAAACCTTCAGGGCGCGATCGCTACCCAAAGCAGTAACTCGCAATTGAACTTCAGGATAGTCTCGGCAAAATTGTTGCAGGATCGGCGGTAAATAATGGGCGCAAGCTGAATGAATAGCAGCGACACAAAGTTCCGGTTGTTTGCCATCTCGCAATTCGCCGACTTCTCGGGTGGCATTATTCCACTCTAAACAGATCCGTTTAGCCCTCGAGAGCAATTGTTCCCCGGCGATCGTCAATTTAACGCGGGCGGTACGATGAAACAGGGGCAAACCTAATTCGCTTTCAAGAGCCTGTATTTGGCGACTGATAGTGGATTGGGTGATACCGCACTGTTTCGCTGCTTGTCCGAAGTTTCCGGCCTCAGCTACGGCTAAAAATGCCTGCAATTGCTCAATCCGCATAGAGTCTATCGTAAAATCGCATTATTCCATTCGTTCAAGACTCTAGCGGATTTAGGCGATCGGTTTGGTAGAAAGGGATACATCCAAGCGGGGTAATTCTCTCAACTTAATTAACTCGTTTTTACCCAAATAGAATCACCCTCCTCTTTAACTTCATAACTGGCGAGAGCAGTTTCTGCCGGACCCTCAATCACTTTTCCATCTGTGGCAAATTTAGAACCGTGACAAGGACAGGCTAAATTCGCATCACTGGCTCTCCATTCGACATCACATTGTTTGTGAGTACATTTTATGTTCACGGCAGAGAGAGTCTCATCTGGATTACGAACAACGATCGCTGCCAATTTTTTATCGGTAATATAGCCATCTTGACTGAGTGCGGCGACTGTTCCCACCAGCACAAATCCATCTGCATCGGGTTGACTTTGACTCGCTGTTTCTGAACTTGTTTCACTGCTTGAAGAAGGACTCTCTTCTGAAGAATCCTCAGAAAAACAAGCCGCGATCGCCACAGGCAAAGAGGTTGCCAGTATACCAGTACCAAACCAGCGCAAAAATATACGACGTTCCATATTTTAAATTCCTTGAATGGTGTTCTTTAAATTTAGTGGGTGTTAAACTAACAAGAGTAATTAAAAGTTGAGTGAGACTAACTTTAATCTTCGTGTTCGTCAAAAGGATCGAGTAATTCCGCCGAAGGTGCGCCAAAAGACATATAGATCGAATATGCTGTAACGGCCAGCAATAAAACACCAATGCCAATAATAAAAACTGTTGCGGGTTCCATTTTTTAAGTTTGAAGATGAGACCGATAGCTCTATAATATTACGAGACATTAACAAAATGTCACTTTCATTCATTTTTGACTATTCATTTTTGAGATTATGGCACAGCGCACGTGGTTGG
>NZ_JAYGHV010000021.1:0-24520 GCF_034932145.1 Spirulina sp. 06S082
TTATACATTTATCGAACTTTTTGCCGGTATTGGAGGCTTTAGAATTGCCTTAGATAATCTCGGCTGTCAATGCGTTTTTTCATCAGAATGGAACAAGTTTTCTCAACAAACTTACAAAGAGAATTTTGAGGGAGAGATTTTTGGAGATATTAGCAAAATCCCAGAACAAGATATTCCCGATTGCGATATTTTAACGGCTGGTTTTCCCTGTCAACCCTTTAGTATTGCTGGGGTAACTAAACATAATGCCCTCGGTTCAAAACATGGATTTGAACACGAAACCCAAGGAACATTATTTTTTGAAATTGTTCGCATTCTGAAAGAAAAAAGACCCAAGTGTTTTATTTTAGAAAATGTCAAAAACTTGCAAAGTCATAATAAAGGCGAGACATTTGGAATAATTACAAAAACCTTAGAAGCAGAATTAGGTTATCAAATTTACCATCAAGTTCTAGATGCCCGTTCAATTGTACCACAAAATCGCAAACGCATTTTTATTGTGGGTTTCTCTGAACCGACTGAATTTAATTTTCCTGAATTGCCCAATCTTAACCCCAAAGTAAAAGATATTTTAGAAACCGAAGTAGAAGAAAAATATACATTATCAGATCGCCTCTGGGAATATTTACAGGATTATGCAGAAAAACATCGCCTAAAAGGGAATGGTTTTGGTTATGGTTTAGCCGATCTTGAAGGGATTTCCCGGACCTTAAGTGCAAGATACTATAAAGATGGTGCAGAAATTTTAATTCCCCAAGCGGGCAAAAATCCACGTCGTTTAACTCCCCGAGAATGTGCAAGATTAATGGGTTTTCCCCATGATTTCAAAATCCCAGTTTCCGATAATCAAGCCTATCGCCAATTTGGTAATGCCGTTGTTCCCCAAATTGTTCAAGCCATTGGAGAGGAAGTTTTAAAAAGTAGGGGTTTGGTCTCCAAACCCAAAGATTCTGATAAAATCATCCAATAACCAACAACGAATAACCCAAAACTAAGACTATGTTTGACGCATTAGCCGATCGCCTCGACGACGCATGGAAGAAACTGCGCGGTCAAGATAAAATTTCCGAAACCAATATTAAAGACGCAATTAAAGATGTTCGTCGCGCCCTTCTTTCCGCAGACGTTAACCTGCAAGTAGTTAAAGATTTCATCCAGGAAGTCGAGAAAAAAGCCCTTGGTGCCGATGTTATTTCTGGGGTTAACCCAGGACAGCAATTTATTCAAATTGTCCACCAAGAACTGGTACAAATTATGGGGGAAAGTAACGTCCCCCTCGCCCATGCAGAAACAGCCCCTACAGTTATTCTCATGGCGGGCTTGCAAGGAACCGGGAAAACCACCGCCACAGCAAAACTCGCCCTTTATCTTCGCAAACAAAACCGCAATTGTTTACTCGTCGCTACAGATATTTATCGCCCTGCGGCGATCGATCAGTTAGTCACCCTCGGGGAACAAATTGATGTCCCTATATTTGAGTTGGGCACCAATGTCGATCCCGTAGAAATTGCCCGTCAAGGCTTAGAAAAAGGCAAAGAGATGGGAGTGGATACGATTATCATTGACACGGCGGGACGCTTGCAAATCGACCCGAAAATGATGGGAGAATTGGCTCAAATTAAAGAAACCGTGCAACCCCACGATACTCTGTTGGTAGTGGATGCAATGACGGGACAAGAAGCCGCTAGTTTAACCCGCACATTTCACGAAGAGATCGGCATTACGGGGGCAATTCTCACTAAAATGGATGGAGATAGCCGAGGAGGTGCCGCCCTCTCCGTGCGCTGTATTTCCGGTCAGCCGATTAAATTTATTGGAATGGGGGAAAAAGTAGAGGCTTTAGAACCCTTTTATCCCGATCGCCTCGCTTCCCGCATTCTCAATATGGGAGATATTCTCACTTTAGTCGAGAAAGCACAGGAACAGATTGATATTACCGATGCGGTCAAGATGCAGGAGAAAATCCTCGAAGCCCGCTTTGACTTTGATGATTTTGTCAAACAGATGCGCTTGTTAAAAAATATGGGTTCCTTGGGGGGAATTATGAAGATGATTCCAGGCATGGGAAAATTGAGCGGCGATACCTTACAAAAAGGAGAAGATCAACTCAAGCGCACGGAAGCGATGATTAATTCTATGACGAAACAAGAACGTCAAGACCCAGATTTATTAGCAAAGTCCCCCAGTCGCCGCCGTCGTATCGCCAAGGGATCGGGACACCAAGAGAAAGATGTCTCTAATTTAGTGCGGGATTTCACAAAAATGCGAAATATGATGCAGCAAATGGGACAAGGACAAATGCCTGGGATGGGAATGCCTGGGATGCCTGGCATGGGAGGAATGGGGGGACTTGGGGGCATGATGGGGGGAGGAATGCCTCGTCCCGGTTTTCGCGGTCACGGAGGAGGAAATAAGAAGAAAAGCGGCGGTAAGAAGAAGAAAAAGAAAGGTTTTGGTAATTTGTAGCGTTGAGAGTTGGTGGCGATCGCCTCTCGAAACAATGCAGATATAAGGCGATCGCCTGGACTTAAAAGGAGAGGGGTTTGGTTAGATCGGCACAGAAGCGATCGCCAACAATTTGAGAATGGGTGTGGATGGGTTGACTGTGGGTTGTGGTGGTTGCAGGAAGAGATTTAAGGTGAAGAGATATCTTTTGGCAAACGAGGCGATCGCTGCCTGGAGTCAAGTATTCCCACGCATAAACCGCAGGATCGTTAGAGGTTGCTTTGCTGGGTGTAGCAGAGAAAACCACCAAGAGGGCGATCGCCAAACCCAAAACAACAAAAACTAAATTTTTAGCCATAATAATTCCTTGGTAATAAATACACCAGAGTGGACTACAAATCGAGTCTTCTTCATTCCCAAAATAACAAAAAATTATGGGGATGAAGCAAATAGGCAATAGGCAACAGGCACAATAGTAAGCGATACAGTTGGGTTTGGGGGTAGGGGCGCAATGCTTGCGCCCTGAAATTATGACTTCAATAGGGTCTGTGGTAACTGGATTTGGTATAAGAAGGGATTTGAATCCCTGGCGGATCTGGCTATACTCGTCATTTTCAGCATGACAGACCACTAGGTTGCGATCGCGCGGTCTTGATTCAGCTAAAATAAAGCGAGATTTTCAAGCAAAAAGTCTGGAAGCAGGATTCATGTGGGCAAAAATTTGGCAGTGGTTGAAACAATTGTGGCATCGGTGGTTTGGTGGAGGGACTCCTCAGCCAGTGGTTTTAACGCCCCCACAACCCTCAAAGCGCGATAATGCGGAATACGAGAGCATTTTCATGGGGTTATTGGACGAGGTGAATGCGGGAAGGACGCGAGGAGAGTTGAAGTTCTTTATTGCTAAGAATAAGGTGCGAGATGAGGAGTTGACAATATGGTTGCAAGGGTTTGCGAGGGAGTTACAGGAGGAGTCGCGGACGGCGGAATTAAGGGAGAGGCTAAAGCATTTAGGGCGGTTGGATATCGGTCGGGTGAGTCGCGAGGCGGGTCGGATAGTGCGAGAATGGGAGGAGAGTCGGGGCAATGTTTCAGAGGGTCTGGAAGGCTTAGTGCAGGTCATCCCAGAGGGTCAGAGTAATCCTCCTGTAACGGTTCCAAATCCTCCAGAAAATCCGCAAACAGCAAGCAATTTAGAAACCCCTCAAGACATCAATCCTGAAGCAGTGACTTTGTACAATCGGGGTCGAGATTTATACAATGCAGGGGATATTCAAGGGGCATTATCTTGTTTTGAACAAGCAATAGAAATCCAACCCAACTTCCACAATGCCTACAATGGTCGCGGTACTGCCCTAAATGAGATGGGAAGGTACGAAGAAGCGATCGCCGACTACAACAAAGCAATAGAAATCCAACCCAACTACCACGATGCCTACAATAATCGCGGTCTTGCCCTAAAAGACATGGGAAGGTACGAAGAAGCGATCGCGGACTTCAACAAAGCCCTAGAAATCCAACCCAACTACCACCTTGCCTACAATGGTCGCGGTTATGCCCTAAAAAACATGGGAAGGTACGAAGAAGCGATCGCAGACTACGATCGCGCCCTTGAGATTAAAATCGACTTTTGGCAAGCATACGCTAATCGAGGTTGGGCAATCTTTAACTCTCGCGGCTATGAAGCAGCCCTTGATAGTTGGGATGAGGGATTAAGTCATCTCGATTCGGAGAAAGAACTCCTCGGCTGTGCTACTTTACATCAATGCAAAGGCAATGCCCACTACGCCCACGGCAAACGACAACCTCTCTCTCCTCCCTTCTTCCGTCAAGCTGTTTACAGTTATCTCAACGCCCTCAATCTCCTCCCAGATGACCTCAGATTCCTCGAAACATCCCTCGAAATCATCCAAGACCTAATCATCGTTTACCGCGCCCTGGGAGAGCCAGAAAGTGCCGCAGAATGGGAACTGAAAGCCATCACCCAACTCGATCGCCTCCTCCGCGCAAACCGATCCCCCGCCAAAAAACTCCTCCTCTCCCGCAAATTCAACAGTTTCTATCAGTTAAAATGCGACAGACTCGCCCAATCTCGCAACTCCGCAGATTATTGGTTAGCCCTCGCAGAAGCGGAAAAATGGAAAAACCTAAGTTTGCGCTGGCTGCGGGAGGGCTGGATCGACCCCCCGAAGCAGACCGAGAATCGCCCCTCTCTCCCCTTCCCCAACGACGCAACAGCCGTATTATATTGGCATCTCAGCCCTTGTACCCTCACCCTCTTTCTCCTCATCCCCCACCGCGATCCCGTCATTTTCACCCATCCCGTCGATCCCCCTGGCAAAACCGCCGCCGATGAAAATATAAGTGAGTGGCTAAAAAACTGGAAACAAACCTACAACAACAGCCGCAAAAAGAAAAAAGAGGATAATTCCTCTCCACAATGGGAAACAGACCTCCCTTCTCACCTGCAAACCCTCCAGCAACTCCTGCAAATCGAGACAATTCTCTCCACCCTAAAAACCAGTGAAACCCCCATCAAAAATATCATCCTCATTCCCCATCGAGACTTGCACCTGTTACCCCTGCACGCCTTGTTTCCCACCTCAGTAGATGCCGATTTTATTTTCACCTATCTTCCCAGCCTAGAAATTGCCCAGAATTTAATCGCGAAAAAGACAACAAAACCCGCATCTTTTTCCTTCTTGGCCATTGAAAATCCCAAATCAAAAATAGACCTAACTTTTGCAGCAATGGCCGGAAGATTTATCGCCCATCTGTACAAGATTCTCCCCCATTCTCGCCTCATCAAAGAACAGGCCAGCAAAGAAAATATCCGCCAAAATTTACCCCAACTCGCCAATGTTCTCAACTTCATTGGCCACGGTAGTTATAGCCCGGAAAATCCTCTCGAATCTACCTTATATTGTGCCGAAGATGAGCCGTTAACATGGCAAGAATTGTTTGCAGAAGAGACAAGAATCGAGCTTCCTGCTTATTTTCTCGTCTGTCTAGCCGCCTGCGAAACAGGACTCTCAGGAACAAGCAATTTTATTGATGAATTAGTTGGCTTTCCCAGTGGTTTTCTCTCTCGCAACACGACCTATATTTTATCAACTTTGTGGATCGTTAAGGAAGATTCTACTGGCATTTTAATGATGGAATTTTTTCGCTATCTTCAAGCGGGGAAAACTCCTCCAGAAGCCTTAAAACAAGCACAGGATTGGTTAAAAAATATCACCAATTCTCAGTTAGCACAATGGTACATCGATCGCTCTGAGGAAGTCAAACAAGACGATATTACTCAATGGGATAATTTAAGGAGTCAGGCATCGACTTATCGAGAAAATCCCGATTTTGTTCCTTACGAAAACCCTTATTTTTGGGCTGGTTTTGTGTTAACGGGACTGCCTTAAAAGCATATCTCCTGTAAAGTAGCATTCTCCAATTGCCAACAATTCCAGAAAAAAGATTATAATTGTAATAATAATTGGGATTTACATATTGACTCGCTAGTGGTCTGTCATACTCAAAATGATGAGTATAGCCCGATCCGCCAGGGATTGAAAATCCCTGTCTCATACAAAAAATCCATTGAAATGGATTAGGGTTATCGCGATCGCGCTGCGTAAGTCCTGAATAAAAAACTATAGTCAACAAAATCTTGTAGAACAATGCAACAACAAAGCGATCTCTCTATTTTTAGTGCCTTTATTCTCGCCCTTTCCCAATGCGATCGCGATCGCGAGGCCACCCTGCGCCCTCAACTCAATGCGATCGCGGAACTTTTACCAGAAAAAGTCGAAGAAGCAGCCAAACAACTCCTCACTTTTTTGGTCGCAGATGAATCCTTGTATCCTATTTATAAAACCTTTCGTTATAGTTTACAAGAACTCTATAAAGCCAACTCCCAAAAAGCCTGTATTTCTCCCAAAATCAATCAAAACCAAAACGATCCCATTCCCTTAGAAAACCATAATTTGAATCCTGGAGATTGGCAAAAAGTCAGTAAATTTTATGCCTTGCAAAAAGATGAATCTTCCCGATGGAATTTACTCGCTGCGATTAAAAAAATTTTCAGTTCTTACCAACCCATTGCAGAAAGTCAAAGAGAATTTGCTAAACTGAAAGATGCCCCATGATATTATCGCGATCGCACTATATTTTACTATTAACTAGGGAGTTTTACCATTAAATAGTGGTCTGTCAAGTATTTTTTAGCGGGTAAAGGCGATCGCGATAACCCTAATCCATTTCAATGGATTTTTCGTATGAGACAGGGATTTTCAATCCCTGGCGGATCTACAATTTCGAGACATTATTTCTGATGAGTGAATTGATTTATCCTCATGTTTTACTATTAAGTTACTATTCAAATGGCGATCGCCAATATCCCCCCAACCTGCAAGTTGATGACCTAAGCTCTTTAATTAGTCTTGACAAATATGAAGTGAAAGGCTATAGAATTAAACAGTCTTTGAACAATATCAATAGTCTCTTTCTGATCTGCGCTCTCCAAACCGAAGAAATACCTCCCGACTACGATCGCTTCTACACCTTAACCAAACAACTCCTCACCGCCCGAGAATTAGAAGAAAAAACAGAGAAAGACACGGAGAGAAAAATCGGTCAAAAAATTGGTCAAACTCTAATTTTAATCGGCTATTTGCCTCCTTTTGTAACGTTTAATCAAGAAAATTGCCAAAAAGCCGCTCAATCTGCTTATGAAAATTTAGGACAGATAAAAGCACAAACTTGGTCTAGTCCCCAAAAAGCAGAAAAATTCGGCGCACAAGTATTCTCACTGGGAGAAACCCCGATCGCCGCCCAGACAGACTCTGAAAAAATAGAGCATATTTTAATTTTCATCTACCGCGATCGCGCGGCGATCGATGCGATCGGCGATTACTACCAAGATTGGCTACAATTGTATTGCTATTACCATCTTATCGTTTCCAGTTATCGAGAAACTCGGGCAATCAAAGCCGATATTAAAAACTATTATTCTCCTGCTCTTGTATTTATCGAGAATCCCAATTATCCTAAAGCTCTCATTGAGTGTACCCTAGAACAACTCGAAAAAGCAATCTCAGAAAGTGCGCTGCAATCTTCCCAATATACCGAAGGAATCAGCAGCCTAGAAACCCGAAAAGCTGCTATTGAAACCAACCTCGATAACTACACAAAACAATTAAAAAAATTCAGCGAAACCGATAAATTCAGCGAAATCTTCAACCGACACTATCTCCCGCAAATCAAGCAAGATATTACTACTTTAACTCCTGGTTTAAGATTGCATGAAACTTGGGTCAATACCCTGCGAGGAATGGTAGAAATTCAACGCGCAAAAAGCGATCGCGATATTGAAGCGTCGATCGGTGCAGCCGGAGTTGGTGCAGGGGTTTCTTCTGCGGTAGCTTCTGCGACTTCTGCACTGGTTAAAGACTTTGAAACTGATTGGAGTCCCGCACAAAATTTGACCGTAGTTTTAAGCGTTAGTTTACTCTGTGGATTAGGTTTGGGACTCTTAACTTTTTATCTCCTGAAAAAGCGGCGATCGCGTTGAAATTAGAGTAACTTTAAGATGAATCTTCATTATAACTTAATTCTGCCAAATCTATTTCATTTAATTTAGACTTAGGCAGAAAAACACCTTTTAAATCCGCCCCTTTCCAGTTAATTCCCTGTAACTTAGCTTCCCGTAAATTGACCCGAAATAGAACAGCATCGCTTAAGTCTGCATTCGTTAAATTAGCATCCTCTAAATCCACACCCATTAATTCTGTTTTGCGTAAATTCACCCCATCTAAATTGACCCGGCGAAAATAAGATCGGGTGAGATCGCTGCCTCGTAGATCGGCAAAACTCAGATCGCAATCGAGTAACTTTGCGCCTGTTAGATCGGCACCTCGCAGATCGACTCCTTGCAAACAAACACCATCTAATTCTATTCTGGTTAGGTCGGCACCTCGCAGATCGGCTAAAGCCAAATTAGAGCTTTGTATTGTTGTCCCCGTTAAATCTGCCTTCCTTAAATCTGCTCGCATCAGATTAACATTTTTGAGCATTGCTTTTCGCAAAATAGAGCGACCGAGATCCACTTGACTGAAATTAACATCATTTAGAATTGCTCCACCGAGATCGACACCAATCAGATCCGCTTCTTGCAGATTAACCCCAGTTAAAATAATCTCTTTCAGAGAAACATGAGGAGCAATTAAATAGGCACCTAAATCGGAAAGTTCAATGCGATCGGAACAGATTGTGTGATGATTATAAACCGCTTTATTTAAGAGAGTTCCATTCAAATTTGCACCGCTTAAATCTGCACCACTTAAATTTGCACCACTTAAATTTGCACCCCCTAAATTCGTACTAATTAAAAGCGCACGAATTAAATTTGTTCGTCGCAAATCTGCATTTTTCAAATCTGCATTACTCAAATTAGCATAGCTTAAATCTATCCCTTGTAAAGAGACCCCTGGTGCCAATAAATGTGCCGCTAACTTTTGCTGATTAATTCCTTCTGGAAAGATAGTTCGATTGCTGTAAAGCGCCCCTTTTAAACTCACATTGTTGAATTGTACGCCTCTTAAATCTGCACCGCTTAAATTAGCCCCCACCAAATTAGCTTGGTCTAAATTAGCCCCCACCAAATTAGCCCCCACTAAATTAGCAGCAGAAAGATTAGCTCGCGTAAACTCAGTCCCTACTAGATTTGCTTCACTTAGATTTGCTTCCCTTAAATTAGCATCAGTTAAGTTGGCTAAATTGAGAATTCCTCGGGTTAAATTACACCGGGTTAAATTGGCACTTTGGAGATTAGCTTCAATTAAATCTGCATAACTGAGAATGGCTTCACTCAGATCCGTTTCCGTTAAATTTGCGCCACGAATATTAGCTCCTTTTAACTCAGCCCCGGCTAAATTTTTGCCACTTAGATTTTGATTTCTTAAGTCTAAACGGTTGAGAAAATCACCTGTATTCATGCGATCGCATTTTTCATCCTATTTTCATCGCAATATTAAGAAAATCGATTGCAACAAACCAATGAGAAAACCGAGAAATCCTCCTAAATTAACGATCGCCTGTAGTTCGCTTTTGACAATACCCTGAATCGTAGTCTCCAGTTGTGCCGGAGAAGTTGCGTTAATACGGTTAATAATAACGCGATCGATCGCTAAAATCGGAATAGCCTGAGCCACTAATTTTTCTAAGTCCCGCTCTAAATAACGTTCAAGAATCAAAGCAAGTTCCCAACTTATTGTTTCAAGGGAAGTATTAAGCACCTCAGAATTACGCAATCGTTTAATTAAAATAATCGAGAGTTTGTCCCAATCAATAGAACTCCCCAAACCTTGAATGAGGGTGCTACCTTTATCTTGAATATAAATCCGAACGGTTTCTCGGGTAGTTTTGCGAAGTTGTCGGACTGTGGAGAGAGGAAGATTTTGCAGGGAAAGATTTTGTAACCAACGACGAATGCGATCGCGAATTTCTAAAGATAAAACTAATTCTTTCAGTCGTGCATTAGCAATTTCTTTTTCATCTAAGCAGAAAGTTCGCAAGCGTGCCAGGGAATTTTTGATCCCGAATAAATTGGCCACTACCCAAGTTGTACCGCTTGTTTTTTCCCGAAATCCTTCATCGATAATCGCAATATTGCGATCGGTGAGAAAGTCTACTATCGCCTGTCGCAGGAGATCGGGAGGGAGAACGACTTGTAATATCCAATCGGCAAATTGACGCGCTTGAGGGTCGCTGAGGCGAAAATCCAAGAGGACGCGATCGAACATATGATTGATTTGATCTTCGAGAAAGTCTTCTTTTCTAGCAAAGACTTGAATCAGTCGCGGTAGGGAATTATTAAATAAATCTCGTAAAATTTCCGCTAGAATTTTGGCGGTTTTCTGTTCTTTATCTTCCTGAATTTGTTCGATCGCCAAGCGCAGCAGCCATAATAATGAGCCTTGGACGCGATCGGGGGTCAATAGTCGTTTAGTTAATTTTTGTAGCTCTTCTGGGGTCAGCAACGACCCCATAATCGTATCGGAAATACGTCCAGCAAGGCGTTCTTGGTTGCGAGGAATTAAACCAGGAGTAAAGGGAAGACGACGCTTGCCGAAATAAATAGGTTTATAAGGACGAAATAACATTTGAATGGCTAAATCATTGGTGAAATAGCCTATAATTCCTCCTGCTACGGGAGGGATAATCAGAATCCATAAATCGGTCATTTATTAGTTGATAGTTGATAGTTGATAGTTGATAGTTGATAGTTGATAGTTGATAGTTGATAGTTGATAGTTGATAGTTGATAGTTGATAGTTGATAGTTGATAGCGGGGAGTTAGAATTTTTCTATTTTTCTAACACCAAGACTCCCATCAGTCCCCCCAGAATTGGATAGTGGATCGCTGTTTTAAATCCGGCTGCTTTTCCTAGTTTAACTTGTTCCGTGCCGAGGGGAAAACGTTCTAAGCTGGGAAAAATGTACTCATAATCGGCTTTGAGGGCAAATTTTTCGGCGGTGGGAACAACGATATTATCGAGATACCATTGTTGAAAGCCTTGCATGAGAGGAAGTGCGGGACGGTGAAAATCTAAAATGGCAACTTTTGCCCCAGGTTTGAGAACTCGGTGTAATTCTGCTAGACTTCGGGGAATATCAGGAACATTTCGCAACCCATATCCCATTGTGCCGCAGTGGAAATGATTTTCCGGAAAAGGGAGATCGATTGCATTGCCTTCTACCCAATTAATCGGAGGAGAGGGTATGATTTGACTGGCTTTTTGCCAAGCGATCGCCAGTTGTTGCGAGGAAAAGTCTAAACCGATAACTTGTCCTTCTTTTCCCACTTGGTTAGCTAATAAAAATGCTAAGTCCCCACTCCCGCAACAAACATCTAAAGCGCGATCGCCTGGTTGGGGATTTGCCCATTTTACTGTCATTTGCTTCCAGACCCGATGCAGCCCCCAACTTAAATCTTGGTTGAGGCGATCGTACACTGGAGCAATGCGATCGAATAGCGCTTGAATATCAGTATCTGTCATGGGTAGGGTTTGCGAGGGACAATAATTTATGCTATAAAACTAATAATGGCATTTTCACGCGTACAATGACACTGGAGACACCATCAGAAAAGACTCTCAACAATATATCTAAAGATGTCAGGAACTCACCGCTAAACACTTGAGCTTTCTAGCGGGAGCTTGAGGGAATCCTCATCTCCAACCTGACCAGTCTAAGCGTTAAATCGCTACGTTATCTGGGTGACGAAACCTACGAATGCGTGCCAGTTTGTAGCTCTTTTGTTAGCAATTAAACAGGTCTAAATGAGTTAAGCCAGTGTTGCTAACCTAAAAAGCCCAGATAACCTTGACGAGGCAAACTTTACCCCGAAAGGGAGGCTCGAAAGAGCAAAACCCGTTATGCGTACAGGGTTGTTTAATTAGATACAGTACTTGTCCTGTTAAAAATGCAATACAAAAGCATCCTAATTAAACAACTCCAAGGCGGTAACGGAACCAATATAAAGCCGTCCTATAAGGGCGGGGTTTCTACCCATTCTTCTGATGAACACACTGATTCGCTTTGCTCAGACTCCCTTGTTTGTGGCAATTCCTCTCCCACTAACCCTATCGGGTCTAACGGGAGTCCCCTTGCCACATCTTTGATGGCGAATCTCGAACAAATTGAGGCCGCAATTCTTTCCCTTTCATCTCCTGAACTTGAGAAGCTGAAACGATGGTTTTTTGACCTAGATTACGAACACTGGGATAAACAGCTAGAACAGGACATTGCAGAGGGAAAATTAGAGGCTTTAGCTAGAGAAGCGATCGCAGAGTTTGCAACTGGGGATTGTCTAGAAATTTGATGCACTACACAACTCGACGATTGTGACGTTCTCTCCCGTTAACCTTTTCCTTTACTCGTCGCGATTCCTCTCCCGTTAAATCGGAGATTCTAACGGGAGACCCCTCGCGACATTTAGTTAGGTCAAAACTTTTACCTTCTACCCATTACTACTTACGGCCACAAGGGCTAAAATAGCTTGCTGAGAGGCGAGATGAATGAGTTTGATTTCCTCTTCGTTGGGTTTGGGAGATTGCGTCCATTGCAAAGATAGTAAAGCAAGCGTGCGATCGCGGAAAATTAAAGGGAGAACTAAGTGAACTTGTACTCCTGCATTCGTGTATGCCTCGCTGGGTGGCTCGCTTCTGTTATCATTGACCCAAACTTCGGTTTTTCCGGCAGAAAGGGCGCTTTGCACGAGGGAATCCCCCTCTAAGGTCAAGGGAATATCGCCCCCCTTACTATAACTTCCCGATACAGTTAGGCTTTCTGCTTCAAGGGCATGAAAACTACAACCATCCGCCATAAAACTCTCTCCAAACGCCTTCGCAAGGGGTTCGAGGCAATCTTCGATGGATGAATGGGTACTCGCAACCGTTGCGATCGCCTCCAGCAACGTCGCTTGTTCTTGGGCGCGGTGTAATTCTTCTGTTCGCTCTTTGAGAATCTTATAAGTATCGGCAGCGCGATCGACAACCTCCTTTAACTCATTAGGGTCCCAGGGCTTAGTAATATACTTATAAACTTGTCCCGAATTAATCGCTTCAACCAAATCTTCAACATCGGTAAATCCTGTCAGGATAATGCGTACCGTGTCGGGAAAATCGGGGACGGTTTTACTTAAAAACTCTGTTCCTTTCATCTCCGGCATACGCTGATCGGAGATAATGACGGCGACTTCGCCTTCAGCTTGCAAAACATCCAAGGCATTTACGCCACTGTCTGCTTTATAGACTCTGAAATCTCGTCGAAAAGTACGATAGAGTAAATCGAGATTGTCTGGTTCGTCATCGACAACGAGCATCTTGGGTTTTTTTGGTCTTTCCATGCTGGTGATTTGGCGCGTTACATTATCAAGATCGGACAAGGAATAACTCATAAAAGTACAAGCCGTATCTGTAAAAAATTGGGATCGTCGATCCTTAGTAGAAGAAAGTTCACCCTAATCTATCTTCCCCTATTTTTCAATCCTATCAGGAGTTGAATTACCCCGATTAACCAAAAAGAGGTTAGTCTGGGCTTCGGGCTTCATCGGGGACTGCTCATTGCTCAAGGACTGGATTTACCCGATCGCGAATTCAACGCTAAAGATAATATCGTTAAAATCTTTATCCCCTAATGCAGGCATATCCTCAAACCCGTAAATATTATCCCCCAATAATTGAATGTGATCGCGGGTATCGCTATTCCCTCTGGCAAAGGAAAAGTAAATGGCAGGATCGTTGCTGGCATCATTATCGAGTAATTCGTCAATTGTTCCGTCGGCAATGATAAAAGGAGCAAAAAGACTGCCACCTTGTAAAGTTGTAACACTGCCTCCACCACCGCGATCGAAGGAAATGCCGCCCCCTGGTTGTTGACTGGCTAACAATACTACTTCAATATAGCCAGAACCTCCAGGACTGACAAGCTGCCCGGTAACGGGATGACGAACAACTCCCGACTCGTTTTCAATTTTATATAAACCAACGGTATTAGAAAATGCAGCTTCACTGCGGACGGTGGGAAAAACTGAGCGAATATCTTGACCCTCTAGGTCTCTAAGGTCGATTAATTCTGATTCTCGCCCTCCTTGGGCGCTGGCGGCAAGGTCTTGCAGGGAAAGAGGGTTACGGTTTAATTTAACACTCATCACCAGATCGGCATAGTCCTTATCGCTACCGTTGAGAGATTCTTCCCATCCCAAGGTAAAGGCGTTATTTCCTCCCGTAACTTGTAAGTGGTCGAAGTTGTCAGCATTGGCCGCAGTCGAGGAGAAATAAACTTCGGGTTCCCCAGCATCTCCCCACAGGACTGTATCTCGCGTTCCTTTAGTGATGAAATAAAACATGAAGCGATCGCCGGAAGCAACGGGCAAATTGCGAGTTAAGTTCAAACCGCCGATGAGATCGTCGGACTTATTGGAGAGAACGTTGAAAATGGTCGTTCCTGCCCGCAGTGCCGTGTCTTGAAAGTGGTCTTTGTCCTGGGATACGCCATTAACGCGATCGCTGGCATCTACTTTAAAGATGCCAACTTCACCAATGCGATCGCTGTCGCTGGGTTGTAGGGTAATCTCTAAGCTGGCAAATCCCCCATCTCCGGTGACGGTAAAGGTATCGTTGCTTTGCAATTCCAGATTGAGGGGAGTGTTAATAACCCCTGGGGCGCTAACTGAGGCGATCGCCCCCCCTTGAAAATCCAGGTCTCCCCGTTGATTGTCGGTATAGTGCAGGAGAATGCGATCGCTTTTGCCATTGCCATCGAGATCGAAGAATTGCGCCCCAGTGTTGCCATTGTAAACAAATTCAAACCAGTGCGGATTGCGATCGTTGGGTTCGGGTCCGTAAACCCAGAAGGTATTATAACCAGGGTTTTCCGGTTCGTCGGGGAGAAGCAAACTGAGGGTGACGGAGGAGGAGGAAGAGGGAGGACGCAAGCGGAAATCGAGAAAATCAAAGGGGAATCGCCCTCCTCGGGAGAAAGGATTCCTCGGTGCGTTTAAGGCGGGATTGCTAATGCCTTCGGCAAAGGTAAAGTGCGTTTCTTTAGAGGTGGCTGCGAGGGTGATAAAGGTGCTGATTTTGCCTGGATCGCCATCAAAGGTAGACAAGGAAACAACATTGGCTTGCTGGCTGTCCTGGATACCATCTAAGTTGCGATCGCCGGCGACTTTTTCCATTTGATCCGATACGCCGTCCCCATCTGCATCGGTGCCAAAATTTTCTAAAAATTTAATCGTACCTTGGGCATTTCCCATCAAGACATCAATATCGCCATCGCCGTCGATATCCCCCAAGGTGGGAGTGCTAAAGACTCCGGTGATACTATTTCTGAAGGGGCTGGGCAGGTCAAAAACTGGGATGAAATCTGGGGTTGTCGTCGTCCCTGTATTGACGAAATAGATTAATTCTTCTGCATTGCGTCCCGCCAAGATATCCAGGTCGCCATCCCCATCAATATCGCCAATACTGGGGGTACTAAAACCCCCGATGCTTATCAGTCCAAAGGGATTGGAAATAGGTTGGGCAAAGCTGGGATTATTGGGGGTTCCGGTATTTTCCAGGAAACGAATATCTCCGAGGGCAGTTCCCACGAAGGCATCAAAGTCGCGATCGCCGTCGATATCGGCAAAAACTGGGGTGGCATAGGTGCCAATATTACTCCAGCCAAAGGGATTGGTTTCTGGGGCTTCAAAGTCGGGTTGTTCAGGTGTCCCTTTATTGCGGAAGAAAAGCACATTCCCGACGCTATTCCCGATAAAAGCATCAAAGTCGCGATCGCCGTCAATATCGATAAATGTGGGGGCGCTATCGGTACCGACTCCCGTAAGATTAAAGGGGTTATTTTGTGGGGCTGCAAATCGGGGTTTGGTGGGGGTGCCAATATTCCTTAAAAATTCAAGATTGCCATTGTCATTACCGACAAATACATCCAGTTTGCCATCGCCATCGATATCGACGAGGGTGGGATGGCTGAATTCTTGGACTTTGAAGGTATTGAGGGGATTGCGATCGCCAATGCGATCGATAAAGCGGGTGGGTTCTAAAACGACGGTTTTAACGGTGGCTGTGCTGCTTCTGCCGTCTTCATTGGTAATGGTGTAGGTAAAGCGATCGTTGCCAATATAGCCCGAAGGGGGAATATAAGCCAAAAAATTATCTTGCTGGATAATGGTGCCGCCGTTAACGGAAGTGCTATCAAAACGCTCTATTTTGATGGCTTGTCCGTTACTATCGGTATCGTTCAACAGGACGCGAATGAAAACAGCGAAACCTGGAATGGTTGGGGCTGCGTCATTACGGGCAACGGGGGGGCTATCGTCATCAAGGATAAAGGCGGTGGCCTTGGGGCGGACAATTTCTGCACCATTGGCGTTACTCAGGGTAATGGAGAAACTTTCTGTGGGTTCTATCTCCGTATTACCTTTAATCACTAAGTCGATGGTTTTACTGGTTTCTCCTGTATCAAAGGTTAAGGTGCCGCTTAAAGCACTATCGATACCTGCTTCATAATCTGCTATGGCGATCGCGGTGCCGTCGGCGATCGTATAATCCACGGTAACGGGGGCAGAGGGAGTTCCGGTGAGATTAACGGTAAATTCAATCGCTTCGTCGGTTTCCGTCTCTTGAATCGAAAGATTAGCAACACTCAAGCCGACGGGGGTTGTGGGTAGGGGAACAAAATTTTCGATCCAGTCGGTAAAGGAGGAAACCCGGGTATAAATGGCGTAAAAATTGGGGAAAGCAACTCCGACACCAAAGCTAACGATCCCCGCTTGAACATCGCGATCGCCTTCTTTGACCAGTAACGGACCGCCACTATCCCCAGGTCCGACGCTTCTGCCTCCTTCGGGAAACCCCGCCGCCAGCATACTATCTGTGATATCACCGTTATAGGATTGGGGATTATTCGCGACTTCATTAGCAATAATGGGAACATCAACTTCGTAGAGACGAGTCGCACTCGGTCCGCCATTACTTAAAGCCCCCCAGCCGATCGCTGTGGAAAGAATGCCGGGAGAGGTTTGATTGTAGGGGTCTTCCGACTTCAGCAATTCTACGGGGGTAATATTGGTGACGGGGGTAGAAAGGCGGATGAGTGCCAGATCGGATTCAAAGGTGGCGGGGTTATAGTCGGGGTGTAAAACGATTTCGGCGACGCTGTGACGGGTACCGCCACTGCTGAGGGAATTGGTTTCGAGGAGAACTTCTATGGTATCGGCGTTCAACCCTTCAACGCAGTGGGCGGCGGTTAAAATCCATTCGGGGTGTATTAGGGTTCCCCCGCAAAACTGTGCGGCGATATTGTTAGACTCGTTAGCACGGACGATCGCCCCCATCCAAGGATACTCTCCATCGCTGGCCAAAACGCCGCCGACAATGCGCGGTTCCCGGCGGCTACCGTCAGGGCGATCGCTGCTAGATCCGAGTTCGGAAAGCAAGGGAGAAACAAAGGTTTGCACGTCTGAGAGGTCTGGCATGGCTTGAGGGAGAATATCTTGCCTGCAATTATAAGCGGATTTTGCCTTAACGAAAATAGGAGAAGAACTGCAAATCAAAATCCAAGTCTCTTATACGATCGCGATCGCCTCAGTCATGTCTCCCATATTCTTCGCTTCAAACACGATTTTTGAATTTTGAGTTCTGAATTCCGTCTGGGTTGATTTTTTTTTGCGTAAGTCTGGAAGTTCAATCGTAAATGTTGTTCCCTCGCCCAATTGAGAATAACATTGTAATGTTCCTTGATGACGTTCGACAATAATTTGATGGCTAATAGAAAGACCTAATCCCGTACCTTTCCCCACAGGTTTTGTCGTAAAAAAAGGCTCAAATAATTTCTTCTGGGTTGTTTCAGCGATTCCCGGTCCATTATCTTCTATGCGAATTTGAAGGCGATCGCCTTCTTTCAAGGCGGTATGAATGATAATGTGAGGCGTGCGGTTTTCTTTAATAAAAATTTCTTTGTGTTGTTCTAGGGCATCAATGCTATTACTCAGAATATTCATGAAAACTTGATTTAATAAGCCTGCATGACATTCAACAAGATTGGAACAATTATATTCTTTAATAATTTCGATTTTAAATTGACTATCTGCCGATTTAAGGCGATGTTGTAAAATCAATAAAGTGCTATCAATTCCATCGTGAATATTAACTTCTTTCATGTTTGCTTCATCTAAACGCGAGAAGTTGCGTAAGGACACGACAATATCGCGAATTCGACTTGTACCGAGTTGCATAGATTGTAATATTTTGGGTAAATCTGCGGCCACAAATTCAAATTCTATCTCTTCTAAAAAGTCTTGAATTTCTGAACTGGGATCGGGATAATTTTGTTGATAAAGGCTAAGAACAGCCAAGAGATCGCGAATGTAGCGATCGGCATAATTGATATTACCATGAATAAAAGAAATTGGATTATTAATTTCATGGGCAATTCCCGCCACTAATTGACCCAAACTCGACATTTTTTCAGCTTGGATCAGTTGTAGTTGTGTTTGTTTTAAAGTTTCGATCGCTCGTTCCAGTTCTTGGGTGCGCGATCGCGCTTTTTCAGCCGCTTGACAACTTTTTTGATAAAGTTTATGTTGATAGTGACTAATGAGCAAATCTTGTTCTTCTTGTTCGCTTTGATACTGACTGACGACACGATCTAAGGCTTCCAGCAAATGGCGATCGGCTTGCTCTAAAATATATTGTAAATAACGATTTTCAGGGTGTAATTTTTCTGGCTCAATTTCGACTAAACAACGGACTGCATCGACAAAACTGCGAATTTTTCGATCTAAATTAAAAGGCGGTTCAAAGTAAATTTCGGCAATTTCTGGCGATAGATTACTCGCCAACTTTAAAGCCGGATTGCCACCAATCAGACCATTGTGAGAGTGTTCCATTAAAGTCGCGAGTTCTTTTATTTCTTGCTCGATCGCTTTTCTCTTATCTGAAGAAGAAATAGTCAGTAATTTTAATGCTAATAATGCTATTCTTTGCGAGAGCATTCGCTGTCTCCCACTAATATTAATAACCGCAGCATTAACTTCTCGAATTGCAGTAATATGTTCTGTGTCTAAATATTTTGTTAACACGAATAAAACTAAAAATCGACAACCAATTTGAGTTTCAATGAATTTGATAGATACACCCAGCAAGAAATACACAAAATCATTACACAAAATCATTGTTGCAGACCTGGGAATTTTTCGATCCGTTTTGCATAGAGTTAGAGATACAATAATTCCAACTAATGCACTAATACATTTATTTTCTGAGATCGTAGCAAGAGTTTCATAGGCTCGATGTTATCAGGTATACCAAATAAAGTCTATTATGTAAAGAGTGTATGCAATCTATGCAAATTTAGTTCGATTGCAATCGTATATTTACGGATATCTAAGCCATAAATGTTTTATTCTTTAACTTAAAAGATTAATCTGAGAACCTGTCGATGTTTTACTGACTTCGATGCGATGTTCAAAGGCTTCTTTAAATCGGTTCATGTGAGTTACGGTGAGGATACAGGAAAAATCCGACGCGATCGCATTAATTGCAGCAATAAGGCGATCGCATCCTTCTGCATCTTGGGTGCCAAATCCTTCATCAATAATTAATAGTTGTAAAGATGCTCCCGATCGCTGTGCTAATATCTTAGCTAAGGCAAGACGAATGGCAAAGTTAATACGAAAGGCTTCTCCTCCGGAATAGGTTTCATAAGCGCGAGTTCCCCTCGCATCAGCGATAACAATTTCGAGGGTATCGATGGTATTATTCGTTTTTTTACGGCTACTAGCGCTCTTTTTCGCCTTCTGGGTGACGAATTGAACGTGCAGTTGATTGCCAGTTAATCTGGCTAAAATTTGATTGGTTTGTGCTTCCAATTGGGGGAGAATATTTTCAATCATTAAGGCTTGAATGCCATTTTTACTAAATGCTTTTGAGAGTTCTTGATAGACGCGATATTGTCTGCCAACTTCCTTTAATTGTACTTTAGTTTTTTCAGATTGAACTTTAGTTTCTTGCAGTTGGGTTAACTGTTGGTCTAGTTTTCCTTGCTTGGCTAAGAGTTCATCTAATTGTTGCCGTCGCTGTTGAATAATGCGATCGCGTTCTTTAATTTCGTTGCGATAGTCGGGAATTTGCTGCATTTTTGCGACCAATTCATCTAAATCTATCTTGATTTTGTCGCGATCGCTTTCCCGAATTTTTAGTCTTGTTTGTATTTCCTGCAAATTACTTTGTAGTTGGGGTAATTGTTCTTCAGCTTGTTGTAATTTGTAATGTTGAATATCCCATTTTTGTGCTTTCAATGTCTGCAAAGTTTGGCGTGCAGTTTCGTGGCGATCGCGATCGTAACCAATTGCCGTAAGTTTAGCTTCTATTTGTTGAATTTGCTGTTGAATATCTGAATCTTGACGCAAGCGATCGCGAGACTCTTGTAGGCGATCGCGTCGTGCTAATAATTCCGGTTTTTGTCGATCTAACTCTTTTTGTTTGCGTTTAACATCCTTGATTTTAGCTTGTTTAATCTCCCAATGTCGCAAGCGATCGGTTTCTCCTCGCGCTAAAGCTAGGTTTTGTTCGTCATAGTCGAGTTGGGCAATTTCGCGATCGATATTTTGCAATTCTGCTTGTAGATCGAGGGCATAATTTTCAATTTTTAAAGATGCTTCTTTCTCTTCGATCTCTCCTGCAATTTCTTGTAGGCGATCGTAGTCTTCATCTCCTGTTTCTAACTCTGCTTCTAACTGTCCCTTTTTATTATAAAGATCGCCATAAGCATTAATTTGTCGCGTCAGTTGGGCGTATTCTTCTCGTAACCCGTTTAATTCTACTTCACAGGTTGCCATTTGTTCGCGAATTAGCCAAATTTGCTGTTGATTCTTCTCTTGTTCGCTTTGCGTTTTACTAATAACACGATCGCGATAATGTTCGTCGAGAGGGCGATCGCATAAAGGACAAGCAGCATCAGGAATTTGCAATAATGCTAATTTTTGTTGCAATTTTTCAATCTGTTCTTCATAAGAACGTTGATTTTCTTGCAAACGTTCTTTGACAATCTTTTGTTCTTGTCCCTTATCTTGAACCCGCTTTTGATAGTTCTTTTTGTTCTCGCATTCAACTATTTTTTCTTCTATTTCTAAATACTCCAGACGGCGTTGAGGAATCCGTGCGATGCGATCGGCGAGTTCTTGTTGAGACGATCGCAATTGTTCCAGTTTAGCATTTAATTTTGCCTGTACTCTTTCGATCTCAATCTGTAGTTCGTTATGCCGTTGTAATAAAGGAGTAACTTGTAGTTTAAGCTGCTCTAACTCTTGCACGCGCTGGCGATTAGATTGTAGCTTTTCTAAGCCGCGATCGACTTCCTCTGATGTCGCGAGAATAGTTTGATTTTCTTGCTCCTGTTGGGCGATATTATCTAACTGAGTTTGTACTTGTTGAATTTTGAGTTCGATTTCGTTACTCTGTCGAGTTAATTCAATTTCTAGTTGACGTTTGGTTTCTTTTGTGCTTTGATAGTCTTGAAGTTTATCCGCAAGTTTCTCCTCTTCGCTTTGCCATGTTTTTAAGTCTTGATAGCCTTGTTTAATTTCCTCACTGCGCTGCAAGAAACTCTCAGTTTCTGTTAATTTTACTTGCATCTGTTCTCGATCGCGCAGAAGGCGATCGCAGTCTCCCACGGTATTGCGATATTGGCTTTGCTGCCAGGTTAATTTCTTTTCTTCATTGTCGCGATCGTGTTCTGCCAATTGCAAGGTTTTGAGTTTTTGATCGTCTATATCTTGCAAGTCTTGCAAACCCTCCAATTGTGCCGCGACAGTCTTTCTTTCTGTCTCAATTTCTCCTTGACGTGCTATTTTTTGTTCCAATGGTTGCAAACTTTGCTCCAGATACTCGGCACGATTTTTAAATTCTTTGGAAGTATCTTTTGCTTGTATTGATAACTCTTCATAACGATCCAGCTTGAGCAAATCTGCCAATACTTTTTTGCGTTCTGATGCCGTGCGTAACATAAATTCATCGGCTCGTCCCTGACGTAAATAAGCAGAATTAATAAAAGTATCGTAGTCGAGTTTAATATCTTTAATAATCTGTTCTTGCGTTGGTTTAATCCCCTTCCCCGTCAAAGGGCGAAATCTTCCCGACTCGGTTTGAATTTGGAACTGAAGGTCTGTGCTGCGTCCTCGTTGGCGACTGCGAATGATACGATAAGTTTCGTGGTTAACAATAAAAGTAAAATCAACTCGAACGGTCTTTTCTCCAGCATTGATAACATCATCCGTCCCCACCCGACTTTTCCCCCAAACCACCCAAGTAATGGCTTCTAAAAGGGAGGATTTCCCCGCCCCATTGGACCCGCAAATACAAGCAGTATGCAAACCTTGAAAATCTAGCTTTGCTTCTCGATAACTGAGGAAATTTTTGAGAATGAGTTGTAGGGGGATCATTAGATTACCAGGATTGAGACTACCAAAATATAAATCTAGAATAACAGGACAACTGTACCCTTGAGCAAAAATTAACTAATTTGAAGTCGATTTAACTTACGGCAGCCATTTGGGATTAAAACCAATGAAAGGTAATTCCTCTAATTGAGGTGCCGTCTCCATTTCCTCGAGAGAAGCGGGGGGAATTAATAACCAAATCGTCCCCGTTGCGATCGCCTCCCCAGAATCTGTTCTGAGAATATTTTCTTCAGTCAATTCTGGATCGACAATAGTTTGGTCAAAAATCAAACCGACAGTATCGGGAGAAAGGCTGAGATGAGTATCTTGGTATTGTGGCAAGGTTGTCAACGGCACTACCTTTTTGCTATCGAGATCGATGACCGCAATATAAGGCTGTTCCACATAGTCAACATCTTCAATTAAGTTCGTCAGCAAACAATAAAGGCGATCGCCCTGGGCATCAAATTGACAATTAAGAATCGAACCTTTGGTATCAAAAATCTTTTCTTCTCGCCCTTGATTATTGACCAAATAGAGCGATCGCGTATAGAGTAAGTCGGGATTATTGCGATTAAAATCAACCATTACCGCCGATGCACCATCCGGGGTAAAATCCAAAACCATACCAAATTGAGCAAAAAAGCCCAAGGGTTCCGCATCGGGTTGCGGGGAAAGCAGGGCAACCCCTTCTCCTTGGGTACTGGCAATGGTTTGATTGTCTGGGGCGATGAGAAAAACACCCCCAGGGGGATTATTTAAAGCCACAGGAGAATTATTATCGCGAATGACCCATAACCCCGCATCTTGAGGATCTTCTCGGTTGACGCGCTGCACTACTAACATATTCCCATCCGCAGAGAGATCGAACTCAAGAATTTGATACTCCTCGTTCGCCAATACTAAATCGATTTGTCCGGCAATTTCTGCGCCATCCCCATAGAGTCCCGTCGTCACGCGATAGAGTTGTTGTTCGAGTAATCCGTCTTTGGTCACTTGGCGATCTGCGGCACCAAAAAGAATGGATTTCCCGTCGGGATAAGGTTCAAATTCTGTAATGACAAGATTGGCGGGAGTGAGGGGAATTTTCTCTTGTTGGGTGAAATTATAGAGAATGAGTCTACCTCTCTCTTTCCCTTCCAAACCGATATAGGCAAAAACACGGTCGGGGGTTTTGAACTCTGCTGTAAAGGGTTGCAGGCGTTTTCCAGGGCGATCGCTGCCTTGGAACTTTTCTGTGGCGCGTTGTAGTTCCACCCGGTAACTGTTACCGTAAGGGGCAGGAAAATCAAGGGTATAAGCCATTCTTCGCCCTGCCCAGCTAATTTTTCCGGGTAAGGGGTCTTTTAAGTCCAATTGATCGGGAATGGTAATTTTGAGATTATTTTCAACACTTTCCCGAGACATGGGACGGTCAAATTTCAACACGAAGGCGGTATCTTTGGCGTTAACAATGCGATCGCGCCAACTAAATTCGCGCACTTTTGGACCCGTTTCAATAAGACACCGATCGCCCCAACAGAACCAACCTCCCAAAATCAACAAAATTGTGACGAGACTGAGGGTTAGTATCGTAACAATGGCAGCGCGATCGATGGCGTAGAGATCGATAAATTGTTTTTTCATCGGTTATTGTTTGTTGATTGTTGGTTGCGGGTTATGAACAAAGAACAAATAACTAGAACTCGTAAGGATTAGAAGGAGTGTCAATTTTATTGGCATTGGTTGCATTAATCACTAATCTTCGTTCTCCATTCAGTTCTTCTGTGGTCATAATTCCTTCAATTTTTAACCAAGTATCGGGGGGAAATTGATCTCGAGTTGAAGGCAGTTTTACGGGGAGTCCGACGGGATAAGCATCGACAGCACAACAGGTAATCACAAAGCGAGAAATCATGAGATAATCTTTTGGTAGACTGTCTATATAAACGACAAAACCAGTTACATTTGCAGGGAGATCGGTATAGGCATCAGGTTCGGGATAGGCATTAAGGGTGCGAATCCAATCCATAAGGGTGCGATCTTCGGGTTTGATGCGGGCGGCAAAAGATTGGACTTGGGTGCGGGTAAAGGGGAGAGACT
>NZ_JAYGHV010000022.1:0-24002 GCF_034932145.1 Spirulina sp. 06S082
AATGGATTACAAAAATCATATTACCGGATACAACCACAATAATTAGTAAGACAAAAAATTTAGAACAAGTGTTAGAGCAATTAAAACAAGTAGAAGGGATGACTTTTTTTGATGAAAAAACCAAAAATACAAAATATGGAAAAATATCTTCTAATGATATCAAGTTAGAAGAATTGGAGTTCAAAGATAAAAGTGGATTTTTATTTCTTAGCAAAAGTGTTTTTGGAGTCTATCATATCAGAGTTTTTGACAAAAATAAAATTTGTGTATTTGCAGGATATGTGGGATGGATTCATGTTAATGGACTCATAGAACAAATTGACTTGATTAGTCAAAAATTTTGTATACAATAAATTAAATATTACTATTACTAAAAGGTAAGCATTCAGGTCGAGGGGTTGACAAAAAGAGAAGAGTACGTAATGTAGAAGAATGAAAATTCGAGCAACTGCCATCTCAAAAACGAAAGAAGAGCTAGAACAGATGCCCAAAAGGGAAGACCCGCAAAGGATTTGGACGAGTAGACAGGTATGAAAAAGTAGAAGTGGAAGTATGTCCGGTGTGCGGGGGAAATCATTGGGAAAAGACATTGCGTAAAGTTTCTGGTGGCTCTCGTTCTTTCGAGGGGATGGAGCGTAGTGCTCTTCTTTTGAGTGTTATTCAATCTTGTCGCGCTCAAGGTCGTTCTGTTGTTGACTTTTTTCAACAGGCTCTTTCTTTGACGAGGGCATCCAATTCTACCTCTTTATCTCTGATTCCACAACCCAACTGAATCGGAGTCTTTTGTCAACCCCAAGACCTGAATCCTTACGATATCATTTCCACTAAATCTCAAAAACTCGAAGGTATTTATCAACGCAAATTAGAAGCCCTTGCCGAGTTAAAACAATCGATATTACAAAAAGCCTTCACCGGACAACTCACCCAATAGATTACCTATAATGTGGAAACCCCACCCCAAAAAAGACCATGCTGCTCCAAAAAATCATTGACGAAATCAAAGAAATCCCAGAGTCTCAACAAGAAGAGCTTTATCAACTCATTCAAGAATTCCGCCACCGAGCCAATAGCAACCAATCACCAGAACTCTACGAAACCCCCGACGAGGAAATTATTGAAGATATTCACCAAGCAATGAAAGAAGCAATTGCAGGTCAAACCATCCCTCTTTCTCAAATGTGGGAGGGCATTGATGTCGATGAATAAAAAGTCAATTTCTATCGAATTAACGCCACGATTCAAAAAAAGACTAAAACAACTTGCCAAACGCTATCGTTCTATTCAAAAAGATATTGAACCGTTAATTACGGAACTTCAAACGGGCAAAACCCCAGGTAATCAAATTCAAGGACTGAGCTATCCTGTTTTTAAAGCACGTGTTAAAAACAGTGACACAAAAACAGGCAAAAGTGGTGGCTATCGAGTCATCTACTATATCCAGTCTCCAACAGGTATCCTCCTTCTAACGATCTACTCTAAATCTGATCAATCCGATGTCAGTAGCCCAGCGATCGAAGACATCATTCGCCAATATCAAAGCTAGTCAATGAACGAAGCCGAAACCAGAGCCGAACTGATTGACCCCGCCCTCAAAGCCGCAGGCTGGGGAGTCGAACCCGAAAGCAAAATCCGCCGCGAAATGATAGCCCCCGGTCGTCTGGTCGGTTCAGGAAAGCGCAGCCGTCCCAAATCCTGCGATTATGTCTTGGTTTACCGTAACCAAAAACTAGCGACCCTGGAAGCCAAAAAACGCGAACTCCACCCCACCGACAGATTTCCAAGCCTATCTCTACTCTGATACTGACAAAGCCGCGCGATCGCAAAAATCGAGCTATCTACAAAATGCAAAAAGAGGACTCCCGCTAGAACACCCAAGTGTTTAGCGGTGAGAGTATGTCAAAATGTAGAAACCCCACCCCACAAGAACCATGCTACTCCAAAAAATCATTGACGAAATCAAAGAAATTCCAGAGTCTCAACAAGAAGAGCTTTATCAACTCATTCAAGAATTCCGCCACCGAGCCAATAGCAACCAATCACCAGAACTCTACGAAACCCCCGACGAAGAAATTATTGCAGGTATCAGAGAAGGAATGCGCCAAGCCCTCGCAGGTGAAGTGATTCCCCTCGAAAAAATGTGGGAGGGAATTGATGTCGATTAACGAACAAGCGATCGACATTAATTTATCCCCCCGCTTCAAAAAAGACCTCAAAACTTTAGCCAAACGTTATCGCTCTATCAGAAAAGATTTACAACCTCTCATAACATCACTCCAAGCAGACGATACCCCCGGCGATTCAAGAGATTGAGGGGCATTTTTGTGGAAATGTCCCTGTCCCTCTTATTTGGTTTTTGAGCAATATTGCTTTTTTACTTGACAATTATTTTGGCGATGTTATAATCTAGGTTGAGTATAAATAAATGGTTGGTTATTCTCATTGCTCCTGGATTGCAGTCCGGACAAATCCAGCAGCAATGAATCTAACTAACACCAACGCTGGGAAATCTCTTTTTCTCGCACCCCTTTCCTTTGATTAGGAATGGAACGGTCTTAGTTTAAACAACTTTCGTTTTTTTATGCTCCTTATTGCTTCAAAAATTTAGGAGTTTAATTTCGTGAACCCAAAACAAAAAAAGAACAGAAAGAAACAACTGCTTGCTAAGTACGGTAATAAATGTTGGTGGTGTTGCGAATCTTTTGATGAAAAGGATTTGACCTTAGATCATCTTCTTCCCAAAAGTAAAGGAGGCTCCGATTGTCTTGAAAATCTTCGTCTTGCTTGCTTAGAATGCAATCAAGAACGTGGTAATAGTTTGTTTCCGCCTTCTCGTTGTGTGAAACGCAAATAGAGCAATTCAATTATCGATTTCATCCATTATCCGACAGGGATTTAAAATCCCTGTCGAATGCCAAAAATTCATTAAAATGAATTGACAAAAATTGATTTTCTCGATATAATACAAAGCCGTCTTAAGAATCGGATTAACTTTTTAAGTGCCTTCTTTTCTATTGGAATTGAAGGCAGATTTTTATTGTATATAAAATTTTTACACCAATGCCTAAAAAATCGAAGAAAATTCCCACAATTAAAAATCAAGACTTACTCAAGCAAGCACTCACCCATCGTTCTTATGTCAACGAACACCCTGAAGAAGGAGATAATAATGAACGCTTAGAATTTCTCGGCGATGCTATTTTAGGATTCCTGATTGGCGAATTATTGTATCGACGTTATCCCCAAATCAATGAGGCCAAATTAACTCGGTTGCGATCGGCTTTAGTGGATGAAAAACAACTGGCAAATTTTGCTCGTCAGATTCAATTAGGCGATCGCCTGCGATTAGGAAAAGGCACAGAAAAAGACGGTGGACGCAACAAAGATTCTTTGCTGAGTGATACCTTTGAGGCTCTAATTGGCGCTTATTTCTTAGATTCCGGCATTGAAGCCGTGAGAAACTATATCGAGCTTTTATTTGTCGAAACGAGCGATCGCCTCGCTTCTCCCTCATCTCAAGCTAACTCTAAAAGTTTAATCGACTCTAAAAATCGCTTTCAACAATGGGCATTACAGGAGTATGGCGAAAATCCCGAATATTTTCTCATTGACGAACACGGTCCCGATCACGCCAAACAATTTACCACAGGAGTGCGGGTTAAAGAGCGTATCTTTGGAGTTGGAACTGATAAGCGTAAACAAGAAGCCGAAAAACGTGCCGCAGAAGATGCCCTCAAAAAATTGGGCTTTTTCGCCTGAATCAAGAGGGGAACTCTTCACGCTACAATCAAAATTAGAGCTTAATAAATCTTTATTAAAATGGTCGCAACTGCAAAACCTACCGATATCCCCCTCCTCACCCCTCTAGACTGGCAATGGCAAGGACATAATATTCGCTACACCGAGATGGGAGAAGGAAAACCCTTGTTACTCATTCACGGTTTTGGGGCATCTGTGGGTCATTGGCGCAAAAACATTCCCATTTTAGCCGCAGCAGGATATCGCGCGATCGCCATCGACTTGCTTGGGTTTGGTGCATCGGCTAAACCCAATTTGGATTATAGCCTTGAACTGTGGCAGCAACAGTTATTTGATTTTTGGCAAGAGAAAATTCAGGCTCCTACTGTCTTTATTGGCAATTCAATTGGGGGGTTATTAAGCCTGATGATGTTGGGGAATCATCCCGAATTGGCTCGCGGTGGGGTATTAATTAACTGTGCGGGGGGACTCAACCATCGTCCTGAAGAATTAAACTTTCCCTTGAGAACAATTATGGGCATCTTTACCAAAATTGTCGGTTCTCCCCTCATGGGTTCTTTTCTTTTTAATCGTATTCGCCAAAAACATCGCATTCGCCGCACTCTGACTCAAGTTTATCGCGATCGCACTGCCATAACCGAAGAATTGGTAGAAATGCTTTATCGTCCCTCCTGCGATCGCGGTGCGCGAGAAGTCTTTGCTTCTGTCCTCACGGCACCCCCAGGTCCAAAACCTGAAGATTTATTACTGCGAGTGCAATGTCCCTTATTAGTGCTTTGGGGAGATGCCGATCCTTGGACACCGATCGCCGGAGCCAAAATTTACCAAGACCTCGCCCAAACTAATCCAGATGTAGAATTTTACCCCATTACCGCCGCCGGTCACTGTCCTCACGATGAAAACCCCGATCGCGTCAATCAATTCATGCTTGAATTCTTGGCCAAGGAGAATCTGGCACGAGAATAAAAGCAGAATAAATCCTTCCGTTAAACTTAAGAAAAATACTCAAACCAGTGCATCTGAAGGGATAGAATGAGTCGCCAAGAAGGGGCAAAATGGGGTCAAGAAAGCCGGCATTGAAAAAGGAAAATTTGCAGACACATAATAGAGAGTTATTAATGGGCATCATTAATACTTCTCTAGATGGTATTGCTGTCATCAATACTGTCCAAAATTCGGACGAGGAAATTATTGATTTTTGTTGGTTGATGCTCAATCCAACAGCAACTCGTTTACTAGAATGTTCTCCAGAACAGTTACTTAATAGTTTTTTAAGTGATGCTACGCCAGAATTGCCCCTTGTTCGGTCCCTTGCCGATCGCCTCCAGGACTTCAAAACAGTTGCACTTACCGGACAACCTTTAGAGAGAGAAATTGTCACTCAAATTAGTAATGGAGCGCGAAAGTGGTTTCGCCTCTCAATTGTTAAGTTAGAGAGTAATTGTATTCTTACATTTCAAGATATTACCATCGCCAAAGAAAACGAAGAACGTTTAAGACTATTAGAAAAGGCAGTAGAAACATCGCAAAACGGAATTGCGATCGCCGATGCGCGGTTGCCAAACAATCCGATTATTTATTTGAATTCAGGTTTTGAGGATATTACAGGTTATACCAGAGAAGAGGTGCAAGGGAAAAATTTTGCCTTTTTGCAAGGGGAAGATCGGGAACAATCGGGAATACAAGAACTCAAACAAGCACTAGAGGAAGAACGAGAATGTCAAGTGACATTGCTCAATACTCGTCAGGATGGGAAACCCTTCTGGAACGAATTAACCGTGATTCCCGTGCGCGATCGCCAAGAAAAATTAACCCATTATATCGGCGTACAATCCGACATCAGCGATCGCATTCTGGCAGAAAATCAACTGCGACAAGTTAACGAACGTTTTAATACACTCTTTACCTCCAGTGCTGCCATTATTTATAGTTGCAAACTGCAATTATTGGCAGAAAAAGCAGAAATCGAGAGTGAAGAATCGGCAATTGAGAATCAGAGAAAGTTACCCATCATACTCAAGACAACATGGGTGAGCGAAAATGTTGCCTCTATTTTGGGTTACGATGTAGAAGATTATCTTGAGAGTCCCGATTTTTGGCTGCATCGCATTCATCCCCTCGACTGCGATCGCGTTTTGCAAGGATTATCTCGTTTCCTTTCTACTGGACATAGTGCCTGCGAATACCGTTTTCGTCACCGAGATGGGACTTATCGCTGGATTTATGACGAACTGCGCCTACTCTATAATGATGCCCTCGAAACGCCTGAAGCAGTAGGCTATTGGCTCGATATAACCCAACGAAAGCGAGCAGAATTGCAACTTGCAGCCTCGGAAGTCTCTCTCACTCACCTATTAGAAAAAGAAAAACAATATACCCAGCAACTCGATCTCAAAAATCAACGCTTGCAAGAAGAAATTCAAGAACGGGTTCGCGCTGAAGAAAACTTGCAGAACTCCCAACAACGTCTCGCGTTTTTCTTTGAGCAAATGCCTGTTGCAGCGATTGAATGGGATCTCGATCGCAAAATTATTGCTTGGAATCCTGGTGCTGAGGAAATTTTTGGTTACTCTACCGAGGAGATTATCGGACAAACTGCCGATTGCATCATTCCCGATCGCGCGAAAGAGCAAGTCAAAAAAATCTTTGTTAAACTTTTAGATAATCGTGGCGGTCATCACAGCATCAATAACAATATAACCAAAGCTGGCAAAAATATTGTTTGTGAATGGTTTAACACCCCTTTAAGTGACGAGAACGGTACCGTCATCGGGATTGTCTCCATCGGCGCAAATATTACCGAACGCCAACAGAGGGAACTCGTCGAAAGCACCCAAAATACAGTTTTGAGAATGTTGGCACGGGGTCACACTTTAACAGATGTCCTGACGGAATTTGTAACCCAAATCGATCGCCTCATGCCCGATCTGACGACTGCAACCATGCTTTTATCAGAGGATGGTCAGTATTTGCATTCTTGTATTTCGGCGAAACTCCCTCCAGAATACTTGCAGGCGATCGACCCTTTCGAGATCGGTCCCTATGCCGGCTGTTGCGGGACGGCGGCCTATTTCGGTCAGCGTGTTATTGCCGAAGATATCGAGACAAATCCACTCTGGCAACCTTTTAAACATTGCATTCTCCCTCACGGTTATCGAGCTTGTTGGTCAGAACCTATTATCTCCGATACAGGAGAAATATTGGGAACTTTTGCCTTTTATTTTACCGAACCGCGATCGCCAGACCCCCAAGAAATCACCATCGTTGAATCCATTGGACGTTTAGCGGCCTTAATTATCGATCGCAAGCAATCGGAAGTAGCATTACAAACCAGCGAAGAACGCTACGAATTGGCAACTAGAGCCGCAGGAGTAGGGGTGTGGGAATGCAATCTTCAAAATGGCGATTTATATATCGACCCCACCATTAAAGCCATTTTGGGCTATGGTGATGCAGAATTTGCCAACGATCCTGAAGTTTGGATCGAACACATTCACCCCGGCGATCGCGACAGTTCTAAAGCGGCCATGACTGCCTATTTTGCTGGAGAAAATCCCGAATATATCGATGAATATCGGATGTTACATAAAGACGGCTCAATTCGCTGGATTCTCTGTCAAGGGAGAGTTATTCCAGACGTGCAGGGAAATGCCTTTCAAATGGTGGGAACTCATACCGATATCAGCGATCGCAAACGCACAGAAATGGCGCTACAACAAGCTAAAGAAGAAGCAGAAAAAGCCAATCGAGCCAAAAGCGATTTTCTGGCTTCCATGAGTCACGAACTACGCACTCCTTTAAATGCTGTTCTCGGTTTTAGCCAAGTTTTAGCTCAAGAAGATTCTTTGACTTCCTCTCAACAAGAATATCTCGAAATTATTAATCGCAGTGGAGCGCATTTACTGACTTTAATTAATGATATATTATCTATGTCAAAAATTGAAGCCGGACGAGTGAACTTGAATGAAGAACAGTGCGATCTTTACTCTCTTCTCACCTCGATTCGGGATATGTTGACCATTAAAGCACAAACCAAGAACATAGAATTGATCGTCGAATATGCTCCTGATGTCCCGCAATACGTGCAAATTGATGAAGGAAAACTACGCCAAATCTTGATTAATCTTGTGGGGAATGGTATTAAATTTACCGATTTTGGCTGGGTCAAATTATCTGTTACCTGTCCCTCATCCACTGTTATCGATCGCCAACAAGATCGCCAACAAGATCGCCAACAAATTCGTTTTCAAGTCCAAGATACGGGATGCGGAATTGCAGAGGAAGATTTAGAAATTCTATTTAATCCCTTTGAACAAGCAAAAACTCAGCGTCACAAAATTGATGGAACAGGTTTGGGATTACCAATTAGTCGAGAATTTGTGCGTTTGATGGGAGGCGATATTTCTGTTAGTAGCGATCGCGATCGCGGTTCAACTTTTGCTTTTGAGATTCCTGTTTCCCTTGCTGAGAATAACTCTACCTTTTCACCATTCCAAACGAAACAAGCGATCGGTTTAATGAGAGAGTCTTTATCAACAACCCTACGCGCATCCGAACCTTATCGTATTTTAGTGGTCGAAGACATTATCGAAAGCTGTCAATTGCTCATTCAATTATTACAAAATGTGGGATTTCTCGTGTGTGAAGCTAAAAATGGTGTAGATGCAATAAAGCTCTGGAAGTCATGGGAACCCGATTTGATTCTAATGGATATTCGGATGCCTGTAATGGATGGCTGTGAAGCAACTCAGCGAATTCGCGAGCAAGAACAAGAAAGAGGGAATGATACAGTTAATTTGAAAAAAGTTCCGATCATTGCGATTACAGCCAGTGTTTTTGATGAAGATCGAGGCGCAATTCTAGCAGCAGGATGCGATGATATTATCGGCAAACCTCTGATCGAAGAAATTCTCTGGGAAAAGTTAACATTTTATTTACAACTGCATGAATGTTACGAACAAATACGGAGGGTGATTTCCTCAACTTCTACAACAACAATCTATCTCGATTTGAATCAGCAACAATTACAGATTATGTCCGCCAATTGGCGGAAAGAAATGGCTCAAGCAAGTTTAGAAATCGATTACGAGCAAATGAAAGAACTCGTGGCACAAATTCCCGCGACAGAAACTATTTTCGCCGATCGCCTCAGCCAATTAATCGATGATTATCGCGTTGATATTATCTTGGATTGGCTACAATCGGAGCAAAATGTAATGTGAGATACTTTTTTTCATTTTTCTTTACAATTATGGTGTTACTATTGATCTAATCTATTAAGGAAAAACTATTTAGGTTAAGTTTCCTTGCTAATAGAGAATTCAAGAACCGCCTTCACAAGATATTCACAATTATTATTCACGAGATATTCACAATAATTGTTCATAATAAACGGATAAATTAAAGTCCAAATTTTACACCTTGCAGAATTTCTTTAGCGTTTGAGGAAAATTTAATAATGTTAGTCTATATCGAGTCTTTAAAGCTACTCAGTCAACTCCCTAGCAGCTTTGGGTTTGTCCCAGAAATTTATGGATTAGGTTTACAGGGCATAGCCGATTTTACTCTCGCGATCGCCTATTATACCCTGCCTCTCATTCTCGTTTATTTCGTCGTTAAACGTCGCTCTGTTCCTTGCAATACAATTACTTTTCTCCTACTGGCATTTGCGATCGCAAGCGGAACATCATATCTCTTCTCTGGGGGGATGGGATTATCCTCCGTATATTCCTCAGTATTTTTAATGGGGAGCAAAGGGATAACCGCAATTTTAGGGGTTGCGATTTTGTTTCGTCTTATTCCCCTCTTACCCAAACTTTTCACCCTTCCCAGTGGCGATCGCCTCACCCTAATCAATCAAGTTCTGCAAAATGAAGTCAATCGACACAAACAATCGCAAATAGCCCTGAAACAACTCAACGAAGAATTAGAAAGTCGGATCGAAGAGCGTACCGAACAATTACAGAGTACCTTAGAACAGTTACAAGGGGAAATGTGCGAACGAAAAGAAATAGAAATGGCACTGCGGCGATCGAAAATGCAACTCCTCAAACAAAATAGTCAACTCGAAACAGCTCTGAAAGAACTCAGATCGACCCAAACTCAACTGATTCAGAGCGAAAAAATGGCCGGTTTAGGACAAATGGTCGCAGGAATTGCCCATGAAATCAATAATCCTGTCAATTTTATTCACGGTAACTTGGAATATTTGCAACCTTATATTCAGGATTTGCTGAATATTATTAGACTTTACCAAGAACAAGTTATCGATCCTTCTCCTCCTCTTCAAGAAGCCCTCGAAGAAGCCGATCTAGAATTTCTGCGAGAAGACCTACCGAGAATTTTAAAGTCCATGCAGGTTGGAACCGATCGCATTCAGGAGATTGTCAAATCCTTGCGGAATTTTTCCCGCTTAGATGAAGCTGAAATGAAAACAGCAAATCTTCATGAGGGTATTGACTCCACCTTGATGATTCTACAAAATCGCCTTAAAGCCAACGGAGAGAGACCAGAGATTAAGATAGACAAACAATATGGTCAACTGCCCCAAATAGAATGTCATCCCGGTCAACTCAATCAAGTTTTTATGAATTTGCTTGCTAATGCGATCGATGCGATCGAGGAAAAATATCAAGCTAACAAAGAGTTTAGCCCAGAAATTCAAATTAAAACCAACCTCAAAACAGCACCCACAGCCAAACTGCAAAACTATGTAGAAATACGCATTCTCGATAATGGCTGCGGTATGAGTGAAGAAACCCTTACTAAATTGTTCGATCCCTTCTTTACCACTAAACCTGTAGGTAAAGGAACGGGTTTAGGAGGTTCTATTAGCTATCAAATTATTATTGAAAAACATCGCGGTAATCTCCAATGCCGATCGCAGCGCGATCGCGGGACGGAATTTATTATTGAGATTCCCCTGTCCCAGTCTACCCATCACGCTACAATAGGGAAATATCAAGCTACTCCAAAGCACCCGACTCAAGGCTCTTTTCTAGTCGGTAACGGCGATTTTATCCCTCATTTTGCTCCCCATGCGATTTCTCCTTGTTGAAGATGACGAAATCCTCGCTCAAACCCTTAGTATGGCTCTTGTTGAACAGAATTACATTGTTGATTTAGCAAGAGATGGTGAAGAAGGTTGGGATTATGCGCGATCGTTTACTTACGACTTGATGCTGCTGGATGTTAGTTTGCCCAAATTGGATGGAATTGCCCTTTGTCGGCGTTTGCGAAGCGAAAATTATCATAATCCTATTTTGTTACTCACTGCTAAAGATTCTAGCGCAGATAAAGTAATGGGACTCGATGCTGGGGCAGATGATTATGTAGTGAAACCCTGTACCGTCCCAGAACTTTTTGCTCGCATTCGAGCTTTATTACGTCGTCTCAACAGTTCTGGTGCGCCGATTTTAGAATGGGGAGACTTGTCTTTAGACCCCAGTATTTGCGAAGCAAGTTGGCAAAATCAACTTTTACCTTTATCTCCGAAAGAATACGGATTGTTAGAGTTATTTTTGCGAAATCCCAAGCGAGTTTTTAGTAAAAGTGCCATTCTCGAACATCTCTGGTCTTTTGACGATCCTCCAGGAGAAGAAACCGTGCGGGCGCATATCAAAGGATTGCGTCGTAAAATGAGAATGGCTCAGGCTTTCGATCCGGTTGAAACCGTTTATGGTATGGGATATCGACTTAAGGAAATAGGGAATGAAAAAGTTGAGAATGAAGAGGAAGGAATCAGAGAAGAGAGAGAGAGAAAGAGAGAAAAAGAAACACAAAGCAAACAGAAGATAAAGGAACAGGATAAAGATGTACAAACATTAAATGCAGTGTCGCAAATTTGGGGACAATTTAAAGGTGCATTTTTAGAACGTCTTGAAGAGATAGAAAAGGCGATCGCGGCACTGTCGAGCAAAAATCTCAGCGAAATCATGCGGGACAATGCTGAAAGGGAAGCACACAAACTGATCGGTTCTTTAGGGATGTATGGTTTAACCCAAGGATCGAATTGGGCGCGAGAATTAGAATTAGCATTTATTGAGATCGGTAAAACATCAACAAGAACTGCTACCAAAGTAAAGATACAGCAATTACAAACCCTTGTACACCAAGTGCGCCAAGAAATTGAATCCAATGCTCAAATTGCCTCTCTTCAATCCTCCTTCTCTCATACCGCGATCGACAATACCTCAACCTCTGAAAATCAATCTCAGAATCAATTTCGGCATCAATCTCAAACTCAAGTTGTTTTACTCGTAGATGACGATCCGCTTTTAACGCAAGAATTGCAACAAGAAGCCTTAAAGTGGAATATTCGCATGGAAATTGCAGAAGATATTTATGGGGGGAGAGAGGCGATCGCAAAAGAACAACCGGCTTTAGTCTTACTCGATTTGGGTTTTCCGGCATCTCCTCGAGAAGGGTTAATCTTATTGAAGGAATTGAACGAACGAGATCCCGATCTGCCTGTATTGGTATTAACGGGGCTGAAAGGTTTTAATGAACGAGTTGCTGTAGCGCGTTTGGGAGGGAAAGGCTTTCTAACCAAACCCGTCTCTTCTGCTCAGGTTTTGGAAAAGGTAATAGAAGTCCTCGATCGCCAATCTCTGCCCCCTAAAACCATTTTGGCCGTCGATGACGATCCTTTATTATTAGCACGTTTAGAACAGTTTCTTGCTTCAGGAGATTACAACATTCAGACCCTGGGAGATCCGCGCTTATTTTGGGAAACCTTAAATGCGATCGTGCCGGATTTGTTGATTTTAGATGTGGAAATGCCCTATATCAATGGTATAGAACTATGTCAAGTTATTCGCAACGATCCCACTTGGAAATATATTCCGATTTTATTTCTTTCGGCCAACCGCGATCGCGAAACCATTCATCGCATCTATCAAGTTGGCGGAGATGACTATATCTGCAAACCCGTAACTGAACCGGAATTAATCACTCGCATTGTCAATCGTTTGGATCGTTTTTACCTCTTAGATAATTTAACGCGATCGCGATCGCATCAGAATTCCTAGTATAACCCGATCCGCCAGGGATTGAAAATCCCTGTCTCATACAAAAAATCCATTGAAATGGATTAGGATTATATTGAAAATCCCTGTCTCATACAAAAAATCCATTGAAATGGATTAGGATTATGGCGATCGCCCTTGCCCGCCAAAAAATCCTTGACAGACCACTAGTTTTCTCCTGTTTTATCTTAATCTCATTCCTGTGACAGCTAAAGGATCGCCACACCGAGAGAAACTCTTGCTCTTTCCCCATAGTCAAAGAGAATAACCTACAGGAAAAAGGGCAAATCATGCGTTTCTCACACCTTCTTCTCTATACCCTCGTCAGCTTCGCGATCGCCACCCCTCGGGCGATCGCCGAAACTTCTAATCTCAGCGTAGAAGCCCTACCCGACTTCTCGGAAACCGCTTCGGCTAATACATCCCGTCCTCAAATTACCCTTCCCGATCTTGCCGTCACCGCGACAAATATTCAAGTCAAAGGCGCAGATCCAGAATTACAAAAAATTGTTCTTAGCACGATCGCCACCCAACTCGGAAGCGCCACCAGTGAAAGTCTCTTACAAAATGACGCAAAAGCAATTTTAAGTACCGAACTTTTTGCCGATGTGCAGGTGGGTCATTTTGAAAGCAATAATGGTTGGGATATCGTTTATGAAGTACAACCCGCCATCGTGCGATCGCTGAACCTTCAGAATGCAAAAGTGTTGGATCGAGAAACAGCCGATCGCATTTTTGCCGATCAATTCAACCAACCCGTCAGCCCCAGTAAAATTAACGCCAGTATCGCCCAATTAAATCAATGGTACGAAGAAAACGGCTATGCGATCGCGCAAGTTCGTGATGTTCGTACTACTAGAGAAGGTTTATTAAATATTGATGTCGCCGAAGGAGTCGTGCGATCGGTGAATGTAACTTTTCTCGACAAAGAAGGACAAATCACCAAAGGACGCACTGATGAAGACTTTATTAAACAACAGTTACAAGTTCAACCAGGAGAAGTTTTTCAAGTCGCCACAGCCCAGGAAGATTTACGCAAACTCTATCAACTGGGTCTCTTTCAGAATGCCAATATTGCCCTTGATGGGGATGCAAATCAATTGGATGTAAATTACCAACTCAGCGAAGATTCCGCGCGAGGAGTTAGCGCAGGGGGCGGTTATAGCGAATCTACGGGGATTTTTGGTACTGTGAGTTATAACGATCGCAACATTGGCGGTATTGGTCAAACCCTCGGGCTAGAAATTACGGCGGGGACTCGGGATCTGCAATTCTCCAGCAATTTTGGCAGTCCTTATCGCGCCACTAACCCCGATATGCCTGGCTATAATGTGAACGCTTTTCGCAATCGCGGTATTTCCACGAACTTTCAGGAAGAAGTGCTTTTGGCGAATGGCGATCGCCCCCGAGAAGGACGCTTTGGCGGTGGTGTCAACTTTAATGCTCCCGTGGGAGAATGGCAAGCCAGCGCCGGATTAAATTACGCACAAGTGAGCATTCGAGATAGTGACGGCAATCTCGCCTCGAGCGATCGCTATGGAAATGCCCTCTCTGTGACGGAAAAGGGTATTGACGACCTCGTGACCGTTCAAGCCGGAATCAGCCGCGATTTGCGCGATAATCCCAGCAATCCGACTTCTGGTTCTGTCCTGAGCGTCTCCACAGAACAATCTCTTCCTGTGGGTCAAGGTACGATTTTATCCAATCGCCTCGAAGCCAATTATTCTCACTTTACCCCGACTCAGATATTTGACGAAAAAAATCCCGAAGTCATTGCCCTCAATGTACAAGGAGGAACAACTATTGGCGATCTTCCCCCTTATCGCAACTTTACCCTAGGGGGGACTAACTCCGTGCGGGGTTATGATTTCGCTGAATTGGGAGGAAGTCGCAGTTATTTTCTCGCTTCTGCTGAATATCGCGTTCCTTTGTTCGCCTCTCCGGTAACGGGAGTGCTTTTTGCAGATTTTGGCACTAATTTAGGGTCTTCCAGTCCAACATTAGGAGAAAATGGGGTAGAGGAAATCGCCAAAGGCATCGGATTCGGCTATGGTGCGGGTATTCGGCTTAATTCCCCCGTAGGAGTCATTCGCGCTGATTTTGGTTTAAGCGATCGCGGTGACAGTCGCCTTCATTTTGGCATTGGTCATCGTTTTTAATATCAAATCCGGTTAAACAACCCAAAAACTGTAGGGACGTTGCGTGCAACGTCCCTACAGTTGGATTTAGGGGGCTGGTGCGTAAGTCCCATAAATATTGTTTAACACGGCTTCAACTTGAGCGGGAGAAGCCGAAGCAATAAAAAGACAAGGATAAACGGCGGTTTGCCAATCTAAATAGCTCAAAACCTTACAGCGATCGCCCGTTGGCTGAAATTGAATCTTGAGAGATTCATGGGCGATCGCCACAATATCAAAATGCTGTTCCCCTGGTTTTGAATAGAGAGGAAACCCCGATCGCGGACAAATAATTTCCGTGGGAAAATTGCTCAATTCTCGAACAGTACGCCCTAATAATAAGAATTGCCCTAATAATCGCTCTTTTTCTCGGGCGATCGCCTCACTTTCCGCCACCAATTCTGCTTGAGCCTGAAATAGCACGATCGCCACAGTCTCAAGCAGACTGGGAAAACCGGGGAGTAATTGCGACCGATGTTCGAGGAGGTAAGGAGAAGGCGAGGTGAGATGAATGTGAATATTTAACCCCGTGGTTCGATCTTGAAATTCTTTTAACATTTGCCTGTAGGGGTTTGGTCTCCAAACCCTAATGCGTAAGTCCTAGTTAATTTGTAGCACTCTTTGAGAACGCCGTTTTTAGGAAAAAATATTCAGGCGATCGCAAATCGATTCAACAATTGCCAGAAATCGGACTAAAATCAATAGAGGAGATGCTCTAAAAAACGCGATCGAGGAAAGCGAAAATGGTCAATTTCGGGTGGAACTCAGCCAGTATTCTCGGCCTTTTCTTGGCCGTATCGGGAGCAGGATTATACTTTCTGCGCTCTATACGTCCAGAATTGTCGCGAGATTACGATATATTCTTTTCTGCCGTAGGACTCGCTTGCGGCGTAATTCTTTTATTTAATGGCTGGCGACTCGACCCCATTTTACAATTCAGTCAGTTTTTACTCGCTGCATCTACTGCATTTTTTGCCTTTGAAACCGTGCGTTTGCGCGGTTTAGCCACAGAACAAGCCAAGCGCGGGACCCCCATCGTGGATGACGATCGCCCCGTCAGTCGCTCTTATAAGGCGTATAGAGAGCCGGGTTATGACGAACTAGAACCTGAATGGGAAGCGCGAGTCAACCGCCGTCAATTAAGAGGTAGTCCCGAACGTCGTTCCGACTATGAAGAAGAGTCCCGACGCAGCCGCAGCAGGGGAATAGACGATCGCGAACCTCCCCGCAGCAGCCGTAGCAGCCGCAGTGTTCGCCCTTCTTCCCCATCCTCCCCATCCTCCCCATCTCTTCCACCCCCCCCATCCCCCAGGGATAGGGATCGATACCGCGATCGCCCTTCTTCTCGTCCCGCCAAGAATGATCCCTATCCCGATACCGATCGCTATTCAGATAACTATGATGAATGGGGAGACGACTGGGAAGAACCGGGAAGCGATCGCGAACCTCCTGCTAACTACGACGATCGCCCCTCCCGAGAACGTCCTTCTCGTCGTCCTCCCGTCAGCGATCGCGACCCCGAAACCCCAAGGCGATCGCGCCCGAGTCCTTCTCGTCCTTCCTCTCCTACTCCTACTCGCGGCAGTTCTTCTCGTCCCCTCTACGAGGATGAAGAACCTGCTCCTTATGTCGATTATGTGGACTATAGCGAGGCGAGAGACGACAGAGACGAAGATTTTGATGATTTCGAGGGTTCTGATGAGGAACGCGCTGATTTTGACGATTTCGAGGGTTCTGATGCAGGCGATCGCTATGAAGATCGCAACGATAGCGATAATGATGAAGACTGGGAAGAAGATCGCAAAAAAGGCGATCGCTTTGATTACTAAGCGAGGTTTTTTCGGCTTATTTCTCGCGATCGGTCTGCTGGGTGGCTGCGGGGACTCTACTCCCCAACTGGGTTCGGTTTCCCTCAACAGTCGCTATAATGACCAAGAACCGGCTCTAAGTGGTGATGGCAAATTGTTGGCTTTAGTCACCAATAGAAATGGAATTTCGCAAATTGCTGTTTATAGCTTGCAACAAAAACGCTTTTTGGATTTACCTGGCTTAACTCGCAACGGCCAAATTGCGGAAAGTCCCAGTCTCAGCAGAACTGGGCGTTATTTGGTTTATTTGGTCAGCGATCGCGGTCGTCCGGCGATCGCTTTTTACGATCGCGCGATCGCCAAAGCGGATATTTTGACGACTTCTTACCGAAATTGGATTCGCAATCCTAAAATTAGTCCAGATGGTCGCTATGTTGTCTTTGAAACGTCTCGTCGGGGTCAATGGGATATTGAGGTGTTGGATCGCGGACCCGATATTGAGTTGGATGTTATCGATGGCACACCGTTATTTTAGTGGCGATGGGGGTCTTTATTAAATTGCTGAAACAATATTTGAGAGTTTTAGTTATTTTCTCGACTATTTTAGCCGGGAGTTGCGGGGGATATCCGCGACTGTTGCAGTTTCCTTACGATACGGGAGGCCGGGGTTTAAATAGTCCTACGGTGGAACTGATGCCTCATATTTCTGATGCTAATATTGTTTTTGTGTCCGATCGCAATGGTTCCCAAGATGTCTATTTATTTGATGCCGATCGCCGTCAATTGGTAGAGTTGCCAGGCTTAAATTCTTTAAATGCGATCGCCTCAGATCCGTCAATTTCTGAAGATGGTCGTTATATTGCTTTTACCTCGAGTCAATTAGGGGTTTCCGATATTTATCTCCACGATCGCGAAACAGGATTAAACCTCAATTTAACCAAGAATTTACAAGCAGAAGTACGCCATCCGAACATTAGTTCTGATGGTGCTGCGATCGCCTTTGAAGCCAATCGTAACGGACAATGGGATATTTTGATTTACGACCGTTTTGGCAAGGCGATCGATTAAATAATTAGGATTTACCCATTAGCAGGCAAGATGCCCGCACTACTATAACAATAATAGAATACGGGAGTGGGAGCGTCTCGCTCCTTGGCTGCGTAAGTCCTAATAATATCTTTTAATTCTACACTAATTTTTGCCCACAGTGGGTAATTCTTCGGGTTGGGAAAAACTAAAGTCATTGAAAGAAACATTGGTAAAATAAGCCTTGTTCTCTTTTTGATAAAAAAGAACCAGGGTTTCGCGATCGATAACTTTGTATCCCAATATTCTTTTGATATCTGTCAATATTTCCCGATATTCTAAACCATCTGGTTTGCTGAGAGCAATGGAGAATAAGTCATTATTATTCAGAGTTTTATTCTCATCGGTATCTTCTTTAACAATAGAATACAAAATCGCGAGAACGGGGTTGGGTTGACTTTCTAGCGTAGGTTCTGCAATTGTATTATCGCTAATAATTAAATACTCATTACTTTCGAGTAACCAGTGTCTTTTCCCTGTTTCGCTATTAAAAAAGAGAAAATTTCTAGTTGAGTCCGTTGTTTTCTGATAGGAAGCGCGATCGTAAGATTGGTGAGAAGAAAGCGGAAGCATTAAATAAGGGGTTGCAGTTATTTCTCTGACTTCTCCAAAGCGCAAGTCTTCTTCAATTTCACTCTCTTGATTAAGATTAACAACATTACTAACTTGACGTTCCCTCGTGATACTTCCCAGAATACTGAGGGCAGAAAATCCCAGGACGGCGATCGCCAATAGTCCTGTACCCATAATTATAATGGCATTGAAACGCCAAATCAAACGAAAAACTTTATTCTTTTCCATAACAATAATAATTGGGTTTGAAATTTTTGGTTTATTAGTCTTCTCCTTATATTACACAGTGATTTTAGTCTTTATGTTGAAATAAAAGTTAAAAAAAGGGGAAATTTGCTTTAATGTCATAGAGAGGGGCAATCTCATTACCCCCAGCTTAAAACTAATTCGAGAAAATGGCTTATGTTAAAAGCATTAATTTTTGATGTTGATGGAACCCTTGCAGAAACCGAAAGAGATGGGCATCGCATTGCCTTTAATCGTGCTTTTGCCGCAGCAGGATTAGACTGGAATTGGTCACAAGAACTTTACGGTAAACTTTTACCCGTCCCAGGAGGAAAAGAGCGCATTTGCTTCTATTTAAACTATTATTGCTCTGATTTTCAAGAACCCGATCGCCTCGAGGAATTTATCGCTGATTTGCACTACAGTAAAACGCAATATTATCAAGATTTATTACGAAGGGGTAAAATCCCCTTGCGTCCTGGAGTCAAACGCTTAATCGATGAGGCACGCGATCGCAATTTTCGTTTGGCGATCGCCACCACCAGTTCTTATCCCACCACTATCGCCTTGCTAGAAAAAACCCTCGATCCAGCTTGGTTTGAAACGATCGGGGCTGGAGATATTGTGCCGAGAAAAAAACCCGCACCGGATATTTATTTATATGTTTTAGAAAAATTGAATTTAGAACCCTCAGAATGTGTTGTTTTTGAAGATTCAGAAGCAGGTTTACAAGCTGCAACTGAGGCAAATTTAAAAACGATTATTACTGCCAATAATTATACAAAAAGTCATAATTTTGCCAAAGCAACCCTAATTCTCAATGGTTTAGGAGAACCCGATCGCCCGTTTTTATCTTTGCGCGGTAGTGTTGGCGATCGCAATTATGTAGATATATCGTTACTGGAATCTTTATGATTAAAATTAAAGAATCTAAGGAGCGATCGCAATGCCAAAAAAATACCAATTTACAGCTATCCTCGAACGAGAAGACAATGGATATGTCTCTCTTTGCCCAGAATTAGATATTGCGAGTCAAGGAGATACTATCGAACAAGCTAAAGCCAACTTACTTGAAGCAGTAGAACTTTTCCTTGAAATTGCTTCTCCTTCAGAAATTCAAAATCGCCTTAAAAATGAAATTTTGATCTCTCATCTAGAGGTATCTGTTGGGTAAACTACGAGTTTTATCGGCAAAGAAAATTTGCAAGATTTTACAAAATAATGGCTTTGTTGAAATTCGACAGTCTGACTTACCTCGTTCTTTATTTGAAGTTTAAATTAACCCACACCGGATATTTATTGATCTGTTTTAGATTTGGCGATCGCAATTATGTAGATATATCTTTGTTACAATCCTTGAAGGTGAGGCGATCTCTAGGGAGCTAAAATAGTAACCTAAATAATAAATTAGTCCTCAGCGCGATCGCGACAAGACCGTATCACAAAAACTCATGTTTAATTTCTCTAAATACAAAAAATTCTTAGCCTTCATTTCTCTGAGTTGCTTACTGGTTATTCTACTGGCAACTTGCACTCAAACCGTCCCCGAGTCATCGGAAATTCGCATTGGTTTAATTGCTCCTTTTAATGGCGATGCCGCAGAAACCACCGGAAATCCTACGGAACGCGGCGCTAAATTAGCCATTCAACCTATCAATGACAAGGGCGGTTTAGAAATTGATGGCAAAAAATATCAAGTCTCTTTAATTATTAAAGACGATCGCGATAATCCCGATGAAGCGGCTGCGGTTACTAATGAATTAATTAATCAAGAAAAAGTAATCGCGATCGTTGGACCCCCTCGCAGTCGTAGCGCTATTCCTGCTGCCGAAGTCGCCGAACGCGCTAAAATCCCCATGATTAGTACAAAATCAACTAATCCCCAAACGACAGCAAATAAAGAATATGTTTTTCGGGTTATTTATACCGATGCACTCCAAGGAAAGGCGATCGCCCGTTTCTCAACGCAAGATTTAAAGATAACTAAAGCAGCCGTTCTTTATGATGTTGCTAACGATTACAGTCGAGATTTAGCAACTATTTTTAAACAAGAATTTGAAAATTTGGGGGGGCAAGTTGTTGCTTTTGAGAATTATACCACAGATGTTCAAGATTTTCAAGTTCTCTTAACAAAAATTCGCGAAAGTAAAGCAGAATTAATCTTTTTGCCCAACTATGCAGAAGAGGTCGCAAAACAAGCGAAACAAATTAAAGAACTGGGTTTAAATGTTACTTTAATTGGCGGTGATTCTTGGGGGTCTTTATTAGAAGAAAGTTATACTGACCTTGAAGGTGCATTTCTGGCAGAAGTTTGGACAGTAGATTTACCCAATCCTGAAAATAAACACTTTCTTGAAGAATACCATAAAACTTATCAAGAACCCGTTAATAGTCATGCTGCCTTAACTTATGATGCCGTTAATCTTATTTTAGAGATCGCCCAGAAACAAGGAAAAGCCGATCCCGAATCCATTCGCGAGGGACTGGCTCATCTGAAAAATTACCAAGGTGCAACGGGAAGTATTTCTTACGAGGGAAGCGGCGATCCCGTAAAAAGTTTGGCGATCTTACAAATCAAGAATAATAAGTTAGAATTTTATCAGCAAATCGATCCTTAACTAACTGTTTTTTACGGTTTAAATCGCTTATGTTGTGGCGCAAACTTTTCTCATTCGCGATCGCGGGATTTCTCTTGGTTATTCTTCCTGTTTCTTGTTTCTCTCCTGCTACAAAAACGCCGGAAATTCCGATTGGTTTGATTGTACCTTTAACAGGAGAAGTTTCTGAACTAGCTGGAGGAGATTCAGTCAGAGGGGCTGAACTTGCTGTTAAGGAAATTAACGATACTGGAGGCTTAAAAGTTGGCGATCGCCAACAAAAAGTTAAACTATTAATTGAAGACGATCGCGATCTTCCCGATGTGGCGATCGCGGCTGCTCGTAAATTAATTTATCACGATGAAGTTGTGGCTTTAGTAGGATTGCCCTTGAGTCGAATTGCCATTCCCGTTGCTAAAATTGCGGAAGAATCACGAATTCCTACCATTAGTAGTTGGTCGAGTAATCCGGAAACAACTGCTGGGAAAAAATATGTTTTTCGCGTTGTTTATACTGACGATTTTGCTGGGAAGGCGATCGCGCGTTTAGCTCGCAACGAATTAAACTTTAGGACAGCCGCCGTCTTGTATGATATTGCCAGCGAATATAATCGAGGCTTGGCGGAATTTTTTCAACAGGAATTCGAGAAAGTTGGCGGAAAAGTAGTTGCATTTGAATCTTTTACCACCAATGAAACAGATTTTACTGCTCAACTCAATCGCATTCGCAATAGCCAAGCCGAAGTTTTATTTTTACCCAATTATCCTACGGAAATTTCTCGACAGATCGAACAAATTCAAAAACTCGATCTCAAGATTGAGTTATTGGGTTGCGATACTTGGTCATCTTTACCTATAAGCGATCGCCTGCATTTAGAAGGCGCATTTTTTACAGATTTATGGAGTCCAGAATTAGAAGATTCAAAAACACAGCAATTTATTCAAGATTATCGCCTTGCTTATGGGGAAATACCACCAACAGTTGCAGCTTTAACTTATGATGCAATGGGTTTACTTTTTCAAGCCATTGCATCCCAAGGAAAGATAGACCCAGAATCGATTCGTCAAGGATTAGCCAATACTCAGCGCTATCATGGTGTGAGTGGAAAACTGTTTTATCCCGATAATGGCGATCCTCAGCGAAGTATTTTGATGATGCAGTTTAAAGAAGGTCAAGCGACGGTTTACAAAATTATAGAACCCGACAGCATTCCTTAAATGGTGCTTAAATTAAGCGATCGCATATTGCTTATCCTACAAATTTGACCCTCGCAATTCCGCGATCGCAAATTTTCAAGACTATAATTTTGGAAAGTTTCACGAGAAAGCACAAAGGCCGATTCGATTTTATGAATTTTTGGAAACAAAGCCTCATGTCAAGGCTAATTAGTGCCTTTTCTCTCCTGTCACTGGTCACAGTTTCCAGTGCAGGGGCGATCGCTTTTATTCGTGGGAGAGCCGAAATTGAAAAATTAGTTTTTGAGCGCTTGGAAGTGACCGCAACTTTAAAAGAAGAAGCCTTAAATTTATGGGTGGATAACCAGCGCGAGGCCGTCGCTTCCCTCGCTCGCGTCCCGGAAATCCGCGATCGCGCCGGGAAATTGCTCAAACCGGAATTAGTAGACCAGGAGGCGGTTTATAACAGCTTGCGGGAGTATTTAGACTCCATTCGCGCCACCAAACCCGAGTTTTTAGAACTGTTTATTTTGAGCGATATTGGCGGTCAGATTTTAGTGTCCACCGATCGCGATCGCGAAGGACAATATAGAGTTAAAGATCGCTATTTTACGGAAGGCCGCCAACGAACATTTGTACAAAATGTTTATCCCTCCTCCGCAACAGGAAAACCCACCATGACCATTGCCACCCCCCTTCAGGATAGTCAAGGTACAAAAGTAGGAGTTTTAGCTGCTCAGTTAAATCTCGAAAAAATGGACAGTATCATTTTTGAGCGCACGGGGTTGGGAGAAAGTGGCGAATCTTACTTAGTCGATCGCTTTAATTTATTTGTTTCGGCAGATCGCTTCGGACGGAAAGAATACCCCAAAGGTGTTCACTCTCGGGGCATCGATCGCGCCTTGCAGGGGGAAGATGGGAAAAATTTGTATCGCAACTATGCAGATATTCCCGCCATCGGTGTTTATCGTTGGATGGAGGAGCGAGAGTTAGGGTTATTAGTGGAGATGCAGCAATGGGAAGCCTTTGCCCCCGCACGACGACTGGTATGGACGATCGTACTATCTGGATTAGTTTTGGCGGTTTTGTTGGTCGCAATTGTTTATATTTTGGCCAAACAAATTACCGCTCCTATTTTGGCGATCGCCGATGTTGCTGTCAAAGTCTCTCAAGGGGATCTATCCCTCACTGCACCGGTTTTAACAGAGGATGAAGTCGGCAAATTAGCCATAAGTTTTAATCAGATGACCGCCAGAATGCAGCACAAAATTTTGCAATTGGAGAATGAGCAGAAAAAATCGGAAGATTTGCTCCTGAATATTCTACCCCAACGGGTAGCGGAGCAGTTAAAAGCAGGACAGGGGACGATCGCGGAAAGTTTTGCCGATGCGACGGTGCTTTTTGCCGATTTAGTTGGGTTTACCGCTCTTGCCTCTCAAATTCCACCTAGGGAATTAGTGAGATTGCTTAATGATATTTTTTCCACGTTTGATGAGTTGGCAGAACAATACGGATTAGAAAAAATTAAGACCATTGGTGATGCTTATATGGTGGTAGGAGGCATTCCTACCCCCAAAGA